>NZ_NHNZ01000032.1:0-33611 GCF_002727095.1 Halorubrum sp. C191
CCGGCGTACCGCTGGGCGAGGTCGTCGAGGTTCGCGTTCTCGACGCGAACCTCTTCGACGATCTTCCCAGCCTCATCCATTACTGCCACCTGTGCGTACCGTTTGTGGACGTCGATTCCGAGGTACATGGTTGGTTCACCCGGGACGCCAGTGCGTGAAGCAGAGATTCACCTATTCGGGCTTTCCCGGATGCCGCGGGGCGCGGCATCCGGGCTGTAGCGCCCATGACTCGGCTTCTTTCGCACACGGACCAGTCAACAGAACGTGCTCTATGGCACGAAATCCAGGTCGGTCTCTTGCGCCCCATATCTTGTTTCACGCTCTGCTAGGGTAGCAGCGTTTCCATCGAGTCAACAGAGCCAAATAGCCGATTTCAAACCGGTGGCGAACACCTCCAAAGCCCCAGCCGCTTACTTATAAATAGTTGATTGCTGATCGACCGATGAAACCACCAAAGTCCCCGTCGCTCGTTTATAAATAACTGACTGTGGATCGACAGCGAACACTTCTAAAGCCCCGGTCGTGAGGGCGGCGTACGCTCGCTGCGCTCCTCACTCGGTCGCTCACTTCGTTCGCTCCCTCGTTTCGGTGCTTACGTCGTCTACGCCGCCCTCACAACTGCCCCTTTGAGTCCCAGCCCGACCGCGACCGCCCCGCACCTCACGCCTCCCCAGCCTCGTCGGCCTCCCTCTGGTCGGCCGACTCCCTCGCGCGTGCTGGCTCGCGGCCTATCGACCGCTCGCAGGCGCGCGCCGATCGCCAATTTATGGGCGTCCCTCCTCGTCTCAGCTGCTGTTTATAAATAGGTTCGGCGCGCTCGACGCCTACTCGGTCGCGACCGGGCCGCGGCCGACGACGTCCTCGACCGCCTGGACGAAGTCGCTCCGGCTCTCGAAGAGGGGGACCTCGCTCTCCGCGAGCACCTCGTCGAGTTCTCGGGGGCCGTCCGGCGTCCGGAGTTCGGCGTCGCCCTCCTGTTCGCGGACGTCGCTGCGCGTCGCGGGCCAGGTGAGCCGCGACGCCACGCGGGCGACCGGCTCGCCGGCCACGTCCGGCCCGTCGCCGAGTTCGACGGCCGGCTCCGCTTCCGCCTCCTCGTCTTCGTCCGCATCGGTGTCGCTCATGCCCCGCGGTTCCGCTCGGGCGACACTAATGGTTTCGATGCCGCTCGGGCCGCGCGGGGACGGTCCGCGCGTTCGGTCCGCCGGGTGAAATACACCGAAATAATTCGGTGATACTGTTATGTTATCCGGCCGTAATTTCCGGTTGGGGGAACAGCACACGACTCCCGAATCTGCGATTCGACGCTCGCAGCGCCTGTCGCTGCGCTTTTCCGACGCGTTCACCCTGACGACGAGGTGTTCCGCCGCCGGCAGCCGGGACACCCTCGCCCGTCACTCCCAGCCGCGGTCGGTCCGGTTCAACCGCTCGCAGCCGTCCTCGGTGACGACCACGAGGTCCTCGATCCGGCAGCCGAACCGTCCGTCGAGATAGATCCCGGGCTCGACGGAACACACCATTCCCGGCTCCAACTGGCGGTCGTTTCCGGCGACGAGATACGGCTCCTCGTGGACGTCCAAGCCCACACCGTGGCCCGTCCGGTGGACGAACGCGTCGCCGTACCCGCCCGCCTCGATCACCTCCCGCGCCGCGCGGTCGACGGCGGACGCGGGGACGCCGGGCACGACCGCCTCGACCGCGGCCGCCTGCGCCTCGCGCACGACCTCGTGGACCTCGGCGTACGCCTCGTCTGGCTCCTCGCCGAAGACGAGGGTCCGCGTTTGGTCGGACGGGTAGCCGTCGACGCGCGTCCCGAAGTCGAGGACGACCGGCTCGCCCGCGCCTATCTCCCGGTCGCCGTGGCCGTGGTGGGGTTTCGCGCCGTTCTCGCCCGCCGCGACGACCGTCTCGAAGCTGACGCCGCGGCCCCCGCGCTCGGCGAGTCGGTCCGCGATCCACTCGGCGAGCGCGGCCTCCGTCATGCCCACCGCGTCCGGGCCCAGTTCCCGGAGGTCGCCGACGACCGCGTCCGCGACCCCCGCGGCCTTCCGCAGCGCCGCCACCTCGGCCTCGTCCTTCCGGACCCGGAGGTCGGCGAGCGCCTCGCTCGCAAGCCCCCACGTCGCGTCGGGGGCCGCCGCCCGGAGGTCCTGCGAGAACCGCGCCCACATGGTGTCATCGACGAGGAGCCGCCCGCCGTCGAGCCCCCGGTCCGCGAGCAGCTCGCGCGTCGCCGCGACCGGGTCCTCGCCGTCGGCCCACGTCCGGACCTCACTGACGGTCGTCGCCTCGCGGACCTGCGTCTCGTACAGCGCCGGCACGAGCAGCGCCGGCTCCGGGTCGGCGGCGCCCGCCGCCGGCACGACGAGGAAGAAGTGTCGCTCGCCCGGCTCTTCGGCGAAGCCGGTGAGGTATTCGAGGTTGCGGCTCGGGAACGCGACCAGTCCGGCCGCGTCGACCGCGTCCAACCGGCGCGCGGTCCGCCCGCGTCGTCGCTCGTGCGGGCGGGTCGACCCCTCCGCTCCCGCCCCGCCCGCGTGTGCGTCGTCGGTCACGCGCCGACGTTCGGACTCGGTATATAAGTAGGGTGGCGTTGACGGGGCAGCAAGCGGCGCATAACTACTGGTGAGCGGTTGTTACGTGATACCATGTCGACCGAGAACGCGGCGACGTTCGACTGCCCCGAGTGCGACGTGAGCGCGCCCTCGACGTCGGTCCCGTACGACTCGCTCGGCTACGTCGTCTGCCCGGTGTGCGGCTACGCGGCCACGCCGGAGCGGTCGTCGAGCGCGGACCGCTCGCCGAGCGCGGGCGACTGACTCGCGGGGACACAGGCCTCGAAGTCGGGAGGCACCCGCGCGACCGCCTCGGAACCGCACCGCTTTAGCCGCGGGGCGCGTCGGGTCCGATATGGGCTGGTCGCTGGAGCGCGACGACGGCACGGTCACCGAGTGGGAGCGATCGGACGGGTACGCGACCGTCAGGCTCCGGGAACGAACCGACGGGGAGTTCGTCGTCCGCCTCGACGTGATGGAGCAGGCGGCCGACGACTCCGCCTACGAGCGGGAGCGGTTCAACGACCGCGATGCCGCCGAGGAGCGCGCGGTGGCGTGGCGCGACGCCCGCGATCTCGACGACTGACGCTGGCCGCTCCGACAACCGAGGGCGGTTCGCCTGCTCTCCAACTTACTCGATGTCGACTTCCTCGTCGAGAAACACCTGACACTCGACGGTCCGGCCCTCGGGGTCCTCGGCGAAACACTGGTAGATGTCGTACGTCTCGTTCTCACGCGGCGGCGTCACGACCGCGTCGCCGAGCCGCTCGCTCGCGGCGTCGACCGCGTCACGGTCCGGGTAGACGAACGTGAGGATGCCGCAGTCGTCGACCTCGTCGCGCTCGCAGAACCCGAACAGGAAGCCGCCGAACGCCAGGATCGTACAGTCGGGCTGTTCGACCCGCACCGTCGCGCCCAGTCGCTCGCGGTAGAACTCGACGACCACCTCGCGCCGCTCCGTCGCGTGGAAGACGATTCCGGTCACGTCGGCCCGCTCGCGCGGCGAGCACTTTATCGCTCCGGGTGGGTCGGCGCGTCGAACCCGCCCCGGACGAGTGGCTTCGCGACGTGTCGGCGCGCGCTCGGCGGGACCTCGTACCAGCCGGCCTCGAGGTCGCGCTCGATCGGCTCCGCGACCTTCCCCGGCGCCTCAGTCCCGCAGTCGCGGCACCGGTACCCCTGATCGCTCCCGGCCGACGACATCGAGCGACCGCAGTCCGGGCAGGTCGGCACCGCGGGCGCGGTCCGGACGAGGTCGCGGACGGCGAACTTCTCCAGCTTCAGGGTGCTCGCCGGCTCGTCCGCGTTGTCCCGGACCTCGTGCTCGCCGCAGAGCGTGACCCGGTCGCCGGGGCGGAGCGCCCGGACGCGGTCGCGGAACCGGCCCGTCGGGGCGAACGCGACGGCGCGGAGGCGGTCGGCGTCGGTCTCACCGTCCGACTCCACTCCGGCGGCGTCGCTCGCGACATCGACGTGGACGTGGCCACCCCGCTTCGTCTCCGGCGCGCTCGCCACCGCGCCGGCGACCCGATAGCCCGCGCCGTCGCGGAGGTCGCCGATCCGGCTGGGTGCGAGGTGGGCGTCGGTGCCCTGGTTCGTCAGGAACGTCGCGGCCCGCTCGGTCGGCTCGCCGTCGACGGCGGCCGCCACCGCTCGACACGCGGCCGCGTCGTCCCCCCGGATCCCGTAGAGGATCGGGCCGGGCGCGTTCGGCACGCAGACGGTCTTCCCCGTGCCGCGGTCGACCGTGTCCCACACCGCCGGATACCCCTCGTCGGCGGCGGCGAAGACGCTCTCGGCGTCGACCTCGCGGGGCGTCCCGCAGCGGTCGAGTTCGCGGTAGGTGATGCGCTCGAACGTCCAGTCGTCGAACGCGGCCGGCGCGCCGACCGCGGCGAGCGCGCCGATCCGCCCCCGGCCAGCGACCGCGTCCGATTCGCCCGCGCCGCCCGCCGACCCGACCGCGACGTGTCGGAACCCGTGTTCGTCGGCCAGCCCGACGGCCTCGGCGACCGAGAGCCGCTCGCGGAGCGCGCGCCGCGCGAACGCGGCCACCGCGTCGGGGATCGGCGTTCCGGTCGGATCGAAGGGGTCGCCGGCGACGTCGAGGTCCGCGACCACTACGCCGGGCGAGGTACGCGGGTCCGCGGCCGCGGCGAACGCTTCGACCGCCTCCGCCGCGACCGACGCGGCCGACTCCGCGTCCGTCCCGGTGACGTGGAGCGCGACCGCGGCGTTCCCGCGTGTCTTGTGTTTCACGGCCGGATTGAGGCGGACGAGCAGCCGGCGCCGGACCCGAGCCCCGGCGTCAGCGAGGCGCTCCGCGATCTGCGTCGCCACGTAGGTCGTACACATCCCGCGCTCGCGGGAGTCGGTGTCGTCGACGGCGACGATCGGCATGTCGCGACGTTCGCGTCGCCGAGGCAAGCCCCTTTCGAGGCCGGTCGAGGCTGCTCCGGGCCGGCTGAGGCGATACAGCGACCGCTCGGGTATATAACCGTTTCCCGCCGCGGGAGGAAGAAATCGCCCGCGGGCGGTGGGTTCGCCGGCGAACGGGCGACACAACGCATATATACGGCGAGACGCTTGTTCCGGCTATGTCCCGGACTGCGCTCATCGGGAACGTCACCGCGATGCTGGAGGACGCAGGGTTCCTCGTCAGCGACCGGTGTGCGGTCCGGCCCAAGAGCTTCGACGTGGCGGCCCGCCGTAACGAGGACCTCCTCCTCCTGAAGATCCTCGGCAACGTCGACGCGCTCGACGCGGAGACCGGCGCGGAGATGCGCCGGCTCGGCGAGTACCTCAGGGGGACGCCGATGGTGATCGGGATCCGGACCCGCGACGAGGAACTGAAGCCCGGCGTCGTCTACTTCCGACACGGCGTCCCGGTTATCAACCCGGACACCGCCTACGACCTCTTCGTCGAGGGGATGCCGCCGCTCATCTACGCCGCCCCGGGCGGGCTGTACGTCAGCCTCGACGGCGACCTCCTCGCCGACGAGCGCGAGGAGCGCGGCTGGTCGCTCGGCCGGCTCGCGAACGAGCTGGGCGTCTCCCGGCGCACCGTCTCGAAGTACGAGGACGGGATGAACGCCTCCATCGAGGTGGCGATCCAGCTGGAGGAGCTGTTCGACCAGCCGTTCTCCAGCCCGGTCGACGTGCTCGACGGCGCGGACGAGGTCCGCGACTCGGAGCCGACGCCGTCGGCCCCCGAGGCCGACCCGGACGACGAGCACGTCCTCCACGTGCTGACGAGCGCCGGGTTCACGGTCCACCCGACCGCCCGCGCCCCGTTCAAGGCCGTCTCCGAGGACGAGGACAGCCCCGAGACGCGCGTGCTCACCGGCCACTCCGCGTTCACGGCCGCGGCCGAGAAGCGCGCCCGGATCATGTCCTCCATCGGCGAGGTCGCCCGGACCCGATCGGTGTACTTCACCGAGGAGAAGGAGAAGCGCGAATCGGTCGACGGCACCGCCTTGGTCTCCTGCGAGGAACTCGCCGACGTCACCGACCCCGAGCAGATCCGCGAGCTGATCCGCGACCGGGCCCGCGCTCCCTCGGAGGCCTGACGAGCCGCCGCGCTCCGCTCAGCGACCGAGTAGCCGACTGAAAAATCCGCCGTCGCCCTCTTCCTCCTCCTCGTCAGCGGACGACGCGTCGGCGTCGTCTGTCGCCTCTCTTCCGGCGTCGCCGTCCGGCTCGTCCTCGTCCGATAGCACGGTGTTCATCGTCCCGGTGTCGTCGTCGCGGAACGGGATGCTCCCCGCGAGTTCATCGTCGATGTCGTCCGCCGCCGGGTCGGCGCTCGTGGTCCCCTCGCCGTCCGCCTCTCCGCGCTCGGTGGCCGCCTCGCGTGCCGTCTCGTCCGCGTCGGGAATCGCGTCCGGCTCCTCCTCCGTCTCGGCCTCGGGGCCGGTGGCCTCGAGCTCGGCGGCCGCCCTCCCTCCAGCCATGGACTCGTCACCGGCGTCGGTTCCGCCGGCCTCGTCGTCGCTCGCCGCATCGCCGACGGCCTCGCGAGTCGGCTCGTCGTTCTCGACGGGCTCTTTCGGGTCGCCGCGGGCGTCGCGTGCTTCCCCGTCCGTATCGTCGCTCACGTCTCCGTCCGCGCCGTCGTCACCGCCTTCCTCCGTATCGTCGCCCACGTCTCCCTCCGCGTCGTCGCTCACCTTTTCGTCCGCGTCGCCGTCCGGCGGTTCGCTCTCGCTCGCGACGATGATGTCGTCGCCGTCGCCCGGCTCGGCCACGCCGCTCGCGTCGGGGTCCGCGACGATGATGTCTTCGTCCGACTCGGGCTCCGTGCCCTCGTCTTGGTCCGCCTCGGCCTCGGCGGCCGCGTCCCCATCCGTTTCCCCGGCAGCGTCCCGCTCGCTCACCTCGCTCGGGCCGCCGTCGTCCGCGTCGTCCGCCGCCGGTCCGTCGTCGACGATCACGGCGTCGTCGTCCGTCGCGGTCGGCTCGCCGTCGCCCTCTGCGTCGTCCGCCCCGGCTCCGCTCGCGGTGTCGGCCGCGGACCCGTCGAGTCCCGCCCCCTCCACCTCGGCGCCGGTCAGCGCTCGGGTCAGGTCGCGGTAGGCCCGCGTCGCCGGCGCGTCGGGCGCGGCCTCCGGCAGGGACCGGCCCGCCGCCGCGGCCCGGGCCACGGCCTCGTCTTCGGGGATCCGTCCGAGGACGGAAGCGTCGAGCAGCGCCGTGACGACCTCGTCGGCGTCGGCCGTCACGCGGGTGATCGCGGCGCCCGCGACCGTCCCGCCGAGTCGCTCCGTCAACTGCCGCGTCTTCTCGGTGTCGCCGAGGGCGCTCCGCTCCGGCGTCGAGACGAGCAGCGTCTCGTCGGCGATCGCGAGCGGGAGCGTGGAGTCGTGCGACAGTCCCGCGCCCGCATCGACGAACACGTAGTCGGCGCCGTCGAACGCCTCGACGACCCCGCGGAGCCTGGAGGGGTCCGCGGCCGCGTACGCGTCGAGGTCGGCCGCCCCCGGCACGACCCGCAGCCCGGACGGCCCCTCCCGGACCGCCGCCGCCGGGTCCGCGTCGCCGGCGAGTACATCGTGAATCGTGATCTCGCCGGGCGTCACCCCGACAGCGTCCGCGAGGTTCGCCATGCCGAGGTCGGCGTCGATCGCGACGACGTCGGCGCCCGAGTCCGCCAGCACCGTCGCCAGCGCGGCGGTCGTGGTGGTCTTCCCGACGCCACCCTTCGCCGACGCGACCGCATACACCGTTGCCATACGGTGACGGTCCGGCGACTGCTACTTAAATGTAGGCGGCGGCGCGCGACTGCGGCCGACGCGTTCGGCTCGAAGTACCGCCGAATCGCCTCAGAATCCGGTCGCACCCCCGCGGGCTTTCGCAAACACCTTATACGTCGCTTCTAGAGTTTCAGGCGATTAGTAGCATGGCGAGACCAGAGGTGCTCGAATCCATCAAGCAGGCCGAACGGGAGGCGGACGAGATCGTCGCGGAAGCGGAGTCCGACGCCGAAGAGCGCCTCGCCGAGGCTCGAGAGCGCGCGGACGAGATCCGCGCCGAGGCCGAGGAGGAGGCGGAGTCCGAGGCCCAAGAGCGGCTCGACACGGCCCGAGCGGAGATCGAGGAGCGGCGCGAGGAGATCCTCGAGTCGGGGCGTGCCGACCGCGACGAGCTCGAACGCGAGGCCCGCGACCGCGTGGAATCGGCCGTCGACTACGCCGTCGAGCGGTTCGAGGCGGCGGTTCACGAGCAGGCCGAGGAGGCGGTGGATGCTCAGGCCTGAGCAGATGAGCCGGGTGTCGGTGACGGGCTCGAAGCGCGTCATCGACGACGTCATCGAGGCGGCGTACGCCCACCACTCCCTGCACGTCACCGACTACGACGACCGGTACGAGGGGTTCGACCCCGGAACGTCGCTCGACGGGGCCGAGACCGTCAACGAGCGGCTCGTGACGGTTCGGTCGCTGGAGAGCATCCTCGACGTCGACGAGGACGACGCCGAGGTCGCGCGGTCGCTTGACGACGACGAGCTCGAAGCCGAGCTCGACCGTGTCCGCGACCGCGTCAACGAGCTCAACGACCGGCGCGACGAGCTACAGGGCGCGATCCGCGACCGACAGGAGGAGATCGACCGGATGGAGCCGTTCGCGGAGCTCGGGATCGACCTGGACTACCTGCGCGGCTACGACTCGGTCGAGGTCGTCGTCGGCGAGGCGAAACCCGCCGCCGTCGAGGCGGCGCTCGGGGACGCCGAGACGGTCGACGCCTTCGACGTGTTCGTCGGCGGCGACGTGCTCGCCATCGTCGCGAGGCCGACCGACGGCGACGCGGAGGGCGTCGTTCAGGACGCGCTCGTCGGCGTCGACATCGCGCTGCTCGACGTGCCGGACGCCGACGCGAGCCCGGAGGAGTACGTCGCGGAGCTGGAGGCCGAGCAGGCCGACCTCCGCGACGAGCTCGACGGCGTCAAAGCCGAGCTCGACTCGGTGAAGGAGGAGGCCGCGGGCTTCCTGCTGCGCGCCGAGGAGAAGCTCACGATCGAGGCCGAAAAGAAGGAGGCGCCGCTCTCGTTCGCGACCACCGAGAACGCGTTCGTCGCGGAGGGGTGGGTGCCGACCGAGTCGTACCCCGACTTCGAGGCGGCGGTCGTCGACGCGGTCGGCGACCACGTCGAGGTCGAGGAGCTCGAACGCGCCTCGTTCACCCCCGACGGCGACCACCACTCCGAGCCGGTCGACAGGAGTGGCGGCACCGAGTCGCCGTCGGCCGACGACGGCAGTGCGTCCGCCGAAACAGAAGCGGCGGTCGCTACCGACGGCGGCCACGCGGCGCACGGCACCGACGACCCGCCGGTCGTCCAGGACAACGGGAGCGCGGCCGGCCCCTTCGAACTGCTCGTCCAGGCGTTCGGGCGGCCGAAGTACTCCGAGTTCGACCCGACGCTGCTCGTGTTCCTCACGTTCCCGGCGATGTTCGGGTTCATGATCGGCGACGTGGGGTACGGCGTCCTGTACGCCGCCATCGGGTTCTTCATGTACTCCCGGTTCGACGGCGCGTTCCGCGAACTCGGCTCCGTCGCGATGTGGGCGGGCGGCTTCACGATACTGTTCGGGATCTACTTCGGCATCGACCTGTTCGGCTACCACGCCTACCAGCTGCTGCCGGGCGATGTCCACTGGCCCGTCGCCGGGAAGGGGCTCTCACCGGCCGACCTCGACTGGGGGCTCTCATTCCTCGTCGTCAGCGTGGTGTTCGGTATCGTTCACCTCAACATCGGCCACGTGCTCTCGTTCGTGAGCACGCTCCAGCAGCACGACGTGAAGCACGCGCTCTACGAGGCCGGCTCGTGGCTCCTGATCCTCAACGGCGCGTGGATCTGGATCTTCAGCCAGCACGTCCCCGGCCCGAAGCCCGACTTCCTGTTCGAGTCGGTGTCGCTCCTCACGTTCGGCACGGTCTCGTTCAGCGGCTTCCCGGTCGTCGTCGGTATCGCCGGCGCCGTCGCCGCGGGTCTTGGGCTCGTCCTGCTCGGGATCGGCGAGCCGCCGGAGCTCGCGGAGTTCCTCTCGCCCATCGTCAACGTCATCTCGTACGCCCGGATCATGGCCGTCCTGCTCGCGAAGGGCGGGATGGCGCTCGCGGTCAACCTGCTCGCGTTCGGTGCGTACATCGACAAGGGGGGCGAGGGGAGCTTCCACTTCATCTTCTCCGCGGAGCACCTCCATCACGTCCAGGAGACGCCGAGCGAGGAGCTGGTCTTCGCGGGGATCACCACCGCGTTTGACCCCGCCTCGATCGGTCTCATGGGCATCGTCGCCCTCGTGGGCGGCATCGTCGTGGCGCTCGTCGGCCACCTCGTCGTCTTGCTGCTCGGCGTCACGTCCGCCGGCATCCAGGCGGTCCGCCTCGAGTACGTGGAGTTCTTCGGGAACTTCTACGAGGGCGGCGGGCGGGCGTACCTCCCGTTCGGCCGCGACCGGAAGTACACCCGCGACGACTGACGGTCGACCCGACCGTCTGTCGTCCGCCGGTCTCGCCGCTTCGCAGCCGGTTGAAACGCGACGGTTCCGTCGGGTTTCGACGCGATAGCGTCCGCTCTCGCCTCCGTTCTTCCGTCTTCTGTCCGGTCGTTTTGGGAAGCTTTATGACTCCTCTGGGGGCAAATAGCAACCGTTCGGAGACGAGCAACCGCAACTACTACCAATGCTTGAAGCTACCAACGAACTCGGGAACCTCGTACTGTCGACTGGTGGAACGCTGACTGACCCCAACGCCGCGGCGGCGCTGGCCGTCGGGCTCGCGGCGCTGGGCGCGGGCTACGCGGAGCGCGGTATCGGGTCGGCCGCCGTCGGGGCGATGGCCGAGGACGACGACCTCTTCGTCAACGGGCTCATCCTGACCGTCCTTCCCGAGACGATCGTCATCCTCGCACTCGTCGTCGTCTTCATCGTCTAAGCGGTACTTCCTTCCACACCAATGAGTTTGGAAACCGTCGTTGAGGACGTCGAAGATGAGGCCCGCGCGCGTGCGGAGGAGATCCGCGAACAGGCCGAGGCGGAGGCCGACGAGATCGTCGCCGAGGCGGAGGCCGACGCGGAGCGCATCCGCGAGGAGCGACTCGCCGAGGTCGAAGACCAGATCGACCAAGAGCGCGAACAGACGCTCTCCTCGGCGAAGCTCGAGGCCAAACAGGAGCGGCTCGGCGCTCGACGTGACGTCTTGGAGGACGTCCACGACGACGTCGAAGCGGCCATCGCCGCCCTCGACGGCGACGATCGCCGCGAGCTCACCGAGGCCTTACTCGACGCGAGCCTCGCGGAGTTCGACGACGACGAGGCCGTCGCCGTCTACACCCGCGCCGAGGACGTCGACCTGCTCGAAGACCTCGTCGCGGACCGCAACGCCGAGGTCGACGGCGAGGTCGACTGCCTCGGCGGCGTCGTCGCGGAGAGCGACACCTCCCGCGTTCGCGTGAACAACACGTTCGACTCGGTCCTGGAGGCAGTCTGGGACGACGAGTTGAAGAACATCTCGGAGCGGCTGTTCGACCAATGAGCGCCGCCGGCAGCCCGAACCCCGAGTACGTCGTCGCGCGGGTTCGTGCCCGCCGCGGCAGCCTCTACGGGGACGAGGAGTACCGCAAGCTCACCCGGATGGGCCCGGCCGAGATCGCCCGGTTCATGGAGGAGTCGAGCTACGGCGAGGAGATCAACGCGCTCGGCAGCCGCCACGGCGGCGTGGACCTGATCGAGTACGCGCTGAACCGGAACCTCGCCGAGCAGTTCGACGCCATCCTCGACTGGAGCGAGGGGTCGCTGTACGACCTGATCGCCCGGTACCTCCGGAAGTTCGACGCCTGGAACGTGAAGACGGTCATCCGCGGCGTCTACACCGACGCGGAGCAGTCGGCCGTCGAGGTCGACCTGATCCGCGCCGGCGAGTTCGACGACCGCCGGATCCGTCGCCTGCTTGAGGCGGACTCGATCGACGGCGTGATCGAGGTCCTCGAAGACACGATCTACGGGGAGCCGCTGCGGGAGGCGTACGCCGAGTTCGAGGAGACGGACGTGCTGGTGCCCTTAGAGAACGCGGTCGACCGCGCGTTCTACGAGCGGCTCCTCTCCGGGCTCGGCGGCGACGAGCCGACCCGGCAGTACGAGTCGTTCCTGGTGGCGGAGGTCGACTTCCGGAACGCGACGAACGCGCTCCGTCTCGCCCGCTCTGGCGCCGACATCGACCCCGCCGCGTACTTCATCGAGGGGGGCGACCTGTTCACCCGCTCGTCGCTCGCGCGGCTGGCGCAGAACCTCGACGAACTGGTCGAGTACATCGGCGACAGCCAGTACGGCGAGGAGCTCGGGCCCGCGCTGCGCGAGCTCGAGGAGGCGGACAGCCTCATCGCGTTCGAACACGCGATCGACGGCGCGCTGCTGGCGTACGGCGACCGGCTCGGCACGATCCACCCGGTGTCGGTCACCCCGGTCATCTCGTACATCCTCGCGAAGGAGCGCGAGACGGAGAACATCCGGGCGATCGCCCGCGGCAAGGAGGCCGGCCTCTCGGCCGACGAGATCGAATCGGAGCTGGTGATAACATGAGCCAGGAGATAGCGGTCGTCGGCAGCCCGGAGTTCACGACCGGATTCCGCCTCGCCGGCGTTCGGGCGTTCGAGAACGTGCCGGACGACGAGAAGGACGAGAAGCTCGACGACGCCGTCGAGCGGACGCTCGACGACGAGGGCGTCGGCATCATCGTGATGCACGACGACGACCTCGACCACCTCTCGCGGGGGACCCGCGAGGCGGTCGAGGGCAGCATCGAACCGGTCCTCGTGACGCTCGGCGGCTCCGGCGCCGGGAGCGGCGGGCTGCGCGACCAGATCAAACGCGCCATCGGCATCGACCTGATGGAGGAAGACGACTAATATGAGCAAAGCAGACACAACCGACGCCGTCGAAGACAGCGGCGTCATCCAGAGCGTGAGCGGTCCGGTCGTGACCGCCCGCGATCTCAACGCCCGCATGAACGACGTCGTCTACGTCGGCGACGAAGGGCTCATGGGGGAAGTGATCGAGATCGAGGGCGACCTCACGACGGTTCAGGTGTACGAGGAGACCTCCGGCGTCGGCCCCGGCGAACCCGTCGAGAACACGGGCGAGCCGCTGTCGGTCGACCTCGGCCCGGGGATGCTGGACGCCATCTACGACGGCGTTCAGCGCCCCCTGGACGTGCTGGAGGGCAAGATGGGCAGTCCGTACCTCGACCGCGGGGTCGACGCGCCCGGCATCGACCTCGAGGAGGAGTGGGAGTTCGAGCCCGAGGTCGAGGCGGGCGACGTCGTCGAGCCCGGCGACATCGTCGGCGTCGTCGAGGAGACGGTCACCATCGACCACAAGGTCATGGTGCCGCCGGACTACGAGGGCGGCGAGGTCGTCGCCGCCGAGTCCGGATCCTTCGACGTCACCGAGACGGTCGTCGAGCTCGACAACGGCGAGGAGGTCTCGATGCACCAGGAGTGGCCGGTGCGCGAGGCGCGCCCCGCCAACGACAAGAAGACGCCCCGGACGCCGCTGGTGTCCGGCCAGCGCATCCTCGACGGACTCTTCCCCATCGCGAAGGGCGGGACGGCCGCGATCCCCGGCCCGTTCGGCTCCGGGAAGACGGTCACGCAGCACCAGCTCGCGAAGTACGCCGACGCGGACATCATCGTCTACGTCGGCTGCGGCGAGCGCGGCAACGAGATGACCGAGGTCATCGAGGACTTCCCCGAGCTCGAGGACCCGGCCAACGGCAACCCGCTGATGGCCCGCACCTCGCTCATCGCGAACACCTCGAACATGCCGGTCGCGGCGCGTGAGTCCTGTATCTACACCGGGATCACGATCGCCGAGTACTACCGCGACATGGGGTACGACGTGGCGCTGATGGCCGACTCCACCTCGCGGTGGGCGGAAGCGATGCGCGAGATCTCCTCCCGGCTGGAGGAGATGCCCGGCGAGGAGGGGTACCCCGCGTACCTCGCCGCCCGGCTCGCGCAGTTCTACGAGCGCGCCGGCTACTTCGAGAACATCAACGGGACGGAGGGCTCCGTCTCGGCGATCGGCGCGGTGTCGCCGCCCGGCGGCGACTTCTCCGAGCCGGTCACCCAGAACACGCTGCGGATCGTGAAGACGTTCTGGGCGCTCGACGCGGACTTGGCGGAGCGGCGCCACTTCCCGTCGATCAACTGGAACGAGTCCTACTCGCTGTACAAAGACCAGCTCGACCCTTGGTTCGAGGACGAGGTCGCCGACGACTGGGCGGAGCGCCGCCAGTGGGCGGTCGACGTGCTCGACGAAGAGACGGAGCTTCAGGAGATCGTCCAGCTCGTCGGGAAGGACGCCCTGCCCGACGACCAGCAGCTGACGCTGGAGGTCGCGCGCTACCTGCGCGAGGCGTACCTCCAGCAGAACGCGTTCCACCCGGTCGACACGTTCTGTCCGCCGGAGAAGACGTACCTGATGCTGACGACGATCCAGACGTTCAACGACGAGGCGTTCGACGCGCTCGACGCCGGCGTCCCGGTCGAGGAGATCATCGACATCGAGTCGGCCCCGCGGATTAACCGTATCGGCGTCCAAGAGGACTACGAGGAGTACGTCGAGGATCTCAAGTCGGAGATCACCGAGGAGCTCCGGAGCCTCTACTGACCATGAAAGAGTATCAAACCATCACCGAGATCAGCGGCCCCCTCGTGTACGCCGAGGTCGACGAGGCGATCGGCTACGACGAGATCGTCGAGATCGAGACGGCACAGGGCGAGACGCTGCGCGGACAGGTGCTCGAATCCTCGGAGGACGTGGTCGCGATCCAGGTCTTCGAGGGGACGAGCGGTATCGACAGAGACGCGTCCGTCCGCTTCCTTGGCGAGACGATGAAGATGCCCGTCACCGAGGACCTCCTCGGGCGGGTGCTCGACGGCTCCGGCCGCCCGATCGACGACGGCCCGGAGATCGTCCCCGAGGAGCGACAGGACATCGTCGGCGCGGCGATCAACCCGTACTCCCGGGAGTACCCCGAGGAGTTCATCGAGACGGGCGTCTCCGCCATCGACGGGATGAACACGCTCGTCCGCGGGCAGAAGCTCCCGATCTTCTCCAGCTCCGGCCAGCCGCACAGCGAGCTGGCGATGCAGATCGCCCGGCAGGCTAGCGTGCCGGAGGAGGAGGAAGGCGGCGACGACGAGGAGGGCTCCGAGTTCGCCGTCATCTTCGGCGCGATGGGGATCACCCAGGAGGAGGCGAACGAGTTCATGGAGGACTTCGAGCGCACCGGTGCGCTGGAGCGCTCCGTCGTCTTCATGAACCTCGCGGACGACCCCGCCGTCGAGCGGACGGTCACCCCGCGCATGGTGCTCACCACGGCCGAGTACCTCGCCTTCGAGAAGGACTACCACGTCCTCGTCATCCTGACGGACATGACCAACTACTGCGAGGCGCTCCGCGAGATCGGGGCGGCCCGCGAGGAGGTGCCCGGCCGCCGCGGGTACCCCGGGTACATGTACACCGACCTGGCGCAGCTGTACGAGCGCGCGGGCCGGATCAAGGGCCGCGAGGGCTCGGTCACGCAGATCCCGATCCTCACGATGCCGGGCGACGACGACACTCACCCGATCCCGGACCTGACCGGGTACATCACGGAGGGGCAGATCTACGTCGACCCCGACCTCAACAGCCAGGGCCTCCAGCCGCCGATCAACGTCCTCCCCAGCCTGTCGCGGCTGATGGACGACGGGATCGGCGAGGGGCTCACCCGCGCCGACCACGCCGACGTGAAAGACCAGATGTTCGCGGCGTACGCGGAAGGTGAGGACCTCCGCGACCTCGTGAACATCGTCGGTCGCGAGGCGCTGTCGGAGCTCGACAACAAGTACCTCGACTTCGCGGACGCGTTCGAGTCCGAGTTCATCGACCAGGGCTTCGAGACGAACCGCGACATCGACGAGACGCTCTCGATCGGCTGGGACCTCCTCTCGATGCTGCCGAAGGACGCCCTCAACCGGATCGACGAGGAGTTCATCGAGGAGCACTACCGCGAGGACGACTCCGAGCGCAAGGTCGTCGAAGCGGCCGACTGATCCGCCTCGACTCACCTTTTACCCGCGGTCGATACCCCTCGCCAGCGACCGCGCCGCGGTGACCGCGCTCGGGGGCCGATCCGCGGCGGCTGCCCGGCCGATCCGGCGCGTCTGAAAAGAATTAACCGCCTCGGAGCGGAACCTACCCTCAAGATGGCCAAGGACGTCAAACCGACGCGCAAGAACCTGATGGCGATCGAGGACCGCATCGAGCTCTCCGAGCGCGGTCACGACACGCTCGAACAGAAGCGCGACGGGCTCATCATGGAGTTCATGGACATCCTCGACCAGGCGCAGGACGTCCGGTCGGAGGTCTCCGAGAACTACGAGACGGCCCAGCGGAAGATCGACATGGCCCGGGCGATGGAGGGCGACGTGGCGGTCCGCGGCGCGGCCGCGGCGCTGAAAGAGCACCCGGAGATCACGACCCAGTCGAAGAACATCATGGGCGTCGTGGTCCCGCAGATCGAGTCCTCGAAGGTACAGAAGAGCCTCGACGAGCGCGGGTACGGGCTCCTCGGCTCCTCGGCGCGGATCGACGAGGCGGCCGACGCCTACGAGGAGCTGCTCGAGTCGATCATCCTCGCCGCCGAGGTGGAGACGGCGATGAAGAAGATGCTCACGGAGATCGAGACCACGAAGCGCCGCGTGAACGCCCTGGAGTTCACCCTGCTCCCGAGCCTCTACGAGAATCAGGAGTACATCGAGCAGAAGCTCGAAGAGCAGGAGCGCGAGGAGATATTCCGCATGAAGAAGATCAAAGCGAAGAAGGAGGAAGAGGAGGCCGCTGAGGAGGCCGAGGCCGCAGAGGTCGCGGCCGCGGAGACCGAGGAACCCGAGCCCGCCGACTGACCGTCCACCGCGCGTCGGCCGTTCTTTCTGTCGATCGCTCTGTCCGTTTTCCCTCGCCGCTCTCGCCGCACCGAAGACGGCCGCGTTTAAGTTTCGAGCGCCGCCTATCTCCGGTCGTGCCCTGTCCTCACTGCGACGCCGACGCCGTCGGGTTCGCCGTGCCGCCCCCGATCCGCGAGTACGCGCCGGCCGACGCGGTCGCGATCTGTACTCGGTGCCTGCGGGTCGTCCCGGCCGCGGAGGCGGGGGTCGCGGGCGACGCGCCCGTCGACCCGGACCTGTCGGTTATCGATCCTGCCTTCCCCTCCGGCGAGGCGGGCGTCGCGCTGGCGCTCTGCTGTGGCAAGCTGGAGTCGTTCGCGCTCAACCGTGCGGCGATCGAGGCGCTGATCGGCCACGCCGAGCGCGCCGGCGCCGACGCGTTCGCGTTCTTCGACCGGCTCGACGCACCTGACGCCGCGTTCGACCTCGACCGTCGGCGAACGGCGCTCCGCGACGCGATTTAGTACTGGTACGATTGGTCGCTTCTGTCGAACGGTGACGCCGACCGTAACTAAATCGTGGCGAGTACATCGGCAGCGAAACCCGCTAAAGCCCCGCGGCTGCCCTTTTGACTCCCGCCCCGCCCAGTACGGCACTACACAGCATCGCACACCTCCCCAGCCTCATCGGTGATTACGTACCGTCTCACTCACCGCCGTCTCGGTACTGACCGGGGCCTGTCCCGATCGTCCCGTCAGAGGTCGACGCCGTCCGGGTCGTTCCACTCGTCGTCCGCGTCGTCACCGTCGTCCGCCTCCGTCCCCGCCGGGCCGAGCCGCTCTTCGCCCTGCCGCGACTCGTGGACGGCGAAGCCGCCGGTCCGCTCGTCGCTCCCGCCGGCGTACGGGTCGGTGTCCGGGTCGTAGTCGCGCTCACCCCGCTCGAAGACGTACGCGAAGAAGCCGAACAGCGGGACGACGAACGAGATGAGCGCCCACTTGCGCGGGTCCATTCCGTACTTGGGCGCGTCGACGTACGCGTAGGCGGCGAAGCCGACGAGCCACATGAGCGGGACGCCGACGAGGATGACGGCGACGAGCGGTCGCATACCGACGCTTCGCCCGCGCGGTAATAAGGCTGCGGGCGGGCCGGCGCCTCTCCGGCCGGACGCCCGCAGACGGGTCGCCGCTCGGTCGCGAGCTAGAGGAACGGCCGCCAGTAGTACGGACTGACGAACCCCTCGATAACGGCGGCGACGGTGATCAGAATCCCGATCCCGACGGTCACCCAGAACGCTGTCTCCAAGGCGTCGGCGAACCGCTCGCGGCTCGCGCGGCCGCGAAACGTCCGCCACGAGACCGCGCCGAGGCGGACGCCGAGCGCGCCGGAGACGACGAGCGCGGGGATCTCGAAGATCCCGTGCGGGACCACGAACGCGACGAGCGCGGAGAGGTTCTCCTCCAAGGCCGCGGTGGCGCCGAGCGCGAGGCCGTTGAACGCGAGCGACGAGAGCGCGGGGAGGGCAAGCCCGACGCCCGAGAAGGCGGTCGCGATCGCGACCCCCCAGTTGTTCCCGAAGTACGTCAGCGCCGCTACGGGCGGGATCTGTCCGGCGATCCGACCCTCGATCGAGGTCGGGGCCATCTCCGCGAACGGCGCGGCGGCGACCCACCCGAGCGCGCCGAACCCGACGGCCACTCCGAGCGCGAGCGCGTGGGAGCCCGGCGTCGACCGGACGAACCCGCGCAGCTCCCGCCACCCGCGTCGGAGGCCGCCGCCGAGCTGGGCCCGGAGGCCCGCCTCCGTCGGCGAGAGGGGGTCGACCGTCCCGCGGTAGTCGCCGTAGAGGACCGTCTTCAGCAGGTCGAGCGCGGGCGCGACGACGACGGCGCTGGCGAGCGCGACGACGGGGCCCCCGCCGACGAACGCGATCCCGGAGGCGACCGACGCGACGACGACCAGCGCGCCGATCGCGACCACGAGGTACGCGGCGGCGTCGACGGGGTTCGAGCGAACGAAGCCGCCGGCGCCCTCGACCCCGGCGACGACGCCGGCGTCGTCGACGACGACGGCCGCGGGCGCGAACGCGAAGAGGATCCGAACGAGCGCGAGGGCAACGAAGCCGGCGAGCAGGGCGCCGATCGCCACCGCCGCCCCGAGGAACGGGTTCGCGAGGAACGCCGCGCCGACCGCGATCAATCCGAGCGCGACCACGCCGATCCACAGGATGAGTTCGGCGACGTACAGCCCGAGGAACGTGAGCCACCGGGATCGGGCGCCCGCGATCCCGGCGACGAGCCCGCGGTCGTCGCGGAGGCTCGCGGCGACCGCCGAGAGCTGGCCGGCCGAGACGACGGCGTACGCGAGGACCGAGAGGGCGACCGCGAGGAGGACGCCCCCGGCGAAGAGGACCACGACGGTCGGCGTGAGCAGCGGTTCGAACGCGGGGCCCAACCCCTCGGCCCACGCCTGAAGCGCCTCGGGGTCCTGCGTCTCCGGCGGCGGCTCGACCCCGGCGAGCGAGTCGCGGGCCGCGGCGAGGCGGCCGTTCAGTTCGAGGTGGAGGTAGATCCCCGCGAGCGCCGCGAACGGGCCGAGCCGAGCGATCGCCGGCACCGCGGTGCCGAGGAGGTAAAAGGGGAGGACGTCGGCGGGGCGTCGACGGAGGGTCGCAGTCGTTGCCGTGACGGCGGCGGAGAGGTCCATACGGTCGGTTCGGTCGTCCGCAACTTAAAAACGGGAGTCCGGACGGGGGAGCGGTTCGGCGCGGTCCGGGCCGCCGTTGGTCAGTCCCAGAACGACTGCGTGCGCGCGTACTCGCGCTCCTGGCGGAGCACGTCGCGGTAGAACTCGTCCTCATCCTCGCGGAGCTTATTGATGATCCGCGCGGCGTTGTGGGGCCCGACACCGCGCGCCGCGAGGGCTATCACCGCCCGCTTCCCGTGCGTCTGGACGAGGCTCGCGGCGCGGTGCGCCCGCTCGGTGCGGCGCTCCTGCTCGTCGTCCTTCTTGGCCGCGCGCACCGCGGCGACCGTCTCGTCGTCCCACGGGTTGAGTGCCGCGACCCGGGTGGACCCGCACTCGGGGCACTCGGGCTGGTCGCGGACGCGCCGGACCTTCGTCGTGTGCTTCCAGTCCGTACAGTGGAGACAAAAGAGGATCACTCGGTCGTCCCGGATGCGCTCTTTGACCGTCTCGATCACGTCGGCGTCGGCGTTGTCGGGGACGAGGAACTCCGTGCCGGCGGAGCGACCCGCGGTGCCGAGCGGGGTGCGCTCGCGGGCGATAGTGAGGTCGAGCGGGCCGTCCCGTCCCCCGTCGTCCGGCTGGAGCGCCGCGAGCAGGTCCGCGGTCTCCGGCACCGCGAGGTCGGCGTGGAACACCTCACGGAGCGCCTCGTCGTAGACGGGAGTGTCTTCGAGGGCCGCGAGCAGGCGGTCGCCGCCGAATCGGCCGCGCCCCTCCTTGTACCGCTTGACGGCGCCGAACTTCGCCGCGACCTGCGCGAGCGTGAACTTCAGCGCGTCCGACTTCTTCACGGCGAGTTCGAGGTACGTCTCCAGCCGGTCGGGGTCCGTCGTCTCCAGCACCTCGCGGAAGGTTCCGGGACTGACGCCGTTCGGCACCTCGAACTCGATCCGGTACGGGTCGACGTCCATCCCGACGGACGAGCCGGCGCGCTGGCCGACGAGCGCAGCGAGCAACCGCGCGAGCGTCTCGTTGACCTCGTGGCCGAAGGCGGCGTTGACCGCGACGGTGCGGGCGCTCCCCTCGATCACGATCCGCTCGTCGGTCGGGACGGGGTGGCCGGCGTCGACGTGGTCGACGACCGCCTTCAGCGCGGCCGCGACCGTCTCCTCGTCGGTCGGGTAGCGCTCGGCGAGGTCGGCGGCGACCGCCGTCGGCGTGGAGCCGGCCGCTAGGGCGGCCGCGGCCTCGCCTCGGATCCGGCCGACCTCCTCGGCGACTGGCTTCGGGACGGGGATCTCCTGGCCCACCCACGAGGGGACCTCGCCGGTCGGGTCGGGGATCGGCGTGACGTTCACGCGCTCCTCCTCCTCGTCGACCTCGGTGATCCGCCACATCTCGCCGCGCTGGACGAACGTCTCGCCCGGCCCGGCGAAGTTGACGACGAACTGCTCGTCGAGGGTGCCAATACCCCGCCGCGAGGACATGTCGTACACCTCGTAGGTGGACTCGTCGGGGATCATCGAGAGGTTCGCGTAGAAGTACTGCCAGGTGCCGCCCGACTTTTCGAGAGTGTCCGTCTCCTCGTCGAGCCACAGCAGGCGGTTCCCGTCGAGCTCGCGGACGACCTCCTGGAACTCGGGCTCCGAGAGGTCGGCGAACGGGTAGGCGTTCGTGATCGTCTGGTACGCCTCCCGGGCGTGGACCTCGCCCTCGTCCATCACGAGCCCGACGATCTGGTTGGCGACCGTGTCGAGGCTCCCGTGGTGGATGTTCGCGGGCTCGACGAGCTCCTCGCCGGCGCGCCGCGCGATGGCCATCGCTTCGAGCGTGTCGTCGTCTCCCTGCGTCACGACGGTCCCCTCCGAGACGAGGTCGCGGCGGTGGCCCGCGCGGCCGACGCGCTGGAGCAGCCGGGCCACCTCGCGGGGGCTCCCGTACTGGACCACGTGGTCGACGCGCCCCACGTCGATCCCGAGCTCCATCGAGGAGGTGCAGACGAGCCCGTCCAGATCGCCCGACTTGAACCGGTCTTCCACGTCGACCCGGACCTCCTTCGAGAGCGATCCGTGGTGGAGCTCGATCTCCGTGGGGTCGGCGGCGTCGTCCCGCCCGTCGCGTTCGGCGGCCTCCCGCTCGTTCTCGGCGAGCGTCTTGAACCGCGAGCCGAGCGCCTCCGCGGTCTGGCGCGTGTTGACGAAGATCAGCGTCGACTCGTTCTCGGCGACGATCTCGCGGATCGTCCGGACGTGGCTCGCGGTCGTCTCGTCGACCGCGAGCTCGCCGGCGAGCGTGGTATCGCGGTCCGTGATCGCCGGATCGAGGACGCGCACGTCGGTCCGAGTCCCGGCCGCGACCTCGACCGTCTCGAACGCGCGGTCGCCGGGGCGGTCGGGGTCGCGCTTGCCGGTGCCGACGAGGAAGCGCCCGACCTCCTCGGGGTCACCGACCGTCGCGGAGAGGCCGACGCGCTGGAACGGCCCCGCGACGCGGCGGAGGCGCTCGAGGCCGACCGTGAGCTGGGCGCCCCGCTTCGCCGCGGCGAGCTCGTGGACCTCGTCGATGACGACGTGCGCCACGTCCTCCAGGGCGACCCGCATCTTCGAGCCGGTGAGGATCGCCTGGAGGCTCTCCGGGGTCGTGATGAGCACGTCGGGCGGGTCGTCGGCCTGCTTCGACCGCTCGTACTGCGTGGTGTCGCCGTGGCGCACCGCGACCTCGACGCCGAGGCGGTCGCCCCACCACTCAAGCCGGTCCATCATGTCGCGGTTGAGCGCGCGCAGCGGGGTGATGTACAGCGCGGAGATACCCTCCCGCGGCGGGTCGCCGGGCGCGTCGCGGGCCGCGACGATCGCGTCGAAGACGGGGAGCATCGCCGTCTCCGTCTTCCCGGTCCCCGTCGGCGCGAGGACGAGGGCGTTCCGCCCGTCGGCGAGCGGCGGGATCGCCTCGCGCTGGGGCTCCGTCGGCGTGGAAAAGCCCCGGTCGGAGAGCGCCTCGCGGATATCGCTCCCGAGGTGCGCGAACGCGTCCATGCCCGACGATTCCGCCATTGTCTGATCGTCGGACCTTGGGCGCTCGGGCGATTAAGCCCGTCGCCCCGCGCGACGCGCACGGTCGACGTGAGGCGGCGGCGACGCGCGGCGACGGCGACGCGCTGAATGGAGACGCGCGGCGACGGCGACGCGCTGGATGGTGACGCGCGGGACGGCGACGCACGGCGCCCGCCTCGCGCGCGCCGATCAGTTCGCGAGGGGCAGTTCGACGGCGAACACGCTCCCTGTCGGCTCGTTGTCCTCGACCCACACGTCGCCGCCGTACTTGTCGACGAGCGTCTCGACGAGGTACAGACCGATCCCCGTCCCGCCGCTCTCGAGCCCCTTCGCGCCCTCCTGGAAGATGTCCTCCTTGTGGTCGTCGTCGATCCCGGGGCCGTTGTCCGCGATCGACACGCGCACCGAGTCGTCCGCGACGCGCGTCGAGACCGTGATCTCGGCCCTCTCCTTGTCGTTGTGGACGACCGCGTTCGTCAGCAGGTTCCGGAACACCGCCTCCAGCAGGTCGTCCGCCGCCACCGTCACGTCCGGGATCGACTCGCTCACCGTGACCGTCGCCCGGTCCTGCTCCGACCGGACCTGTTCGATCTGTCCGTTGAGCTCGGCTCGGAGGTTCATCGGCGTCAGGTCGGAGCCGGCCTGTAGCAGCACGTCGGTGACGTCCCTGGCGGTCTCCGTGATGTCCGCCGCCTGCTTCGCCGCCTCGATGACCGTCCGCGCGTAGGTCCGGCTCTGGTCGTCGACGAGCGCGTCCTCGAGGAGTCCGGTGTACGACTCGACCACCATCAGCTGGTTTCTGATGTCGTGGCGGACGACCTGGTTGAGCAGCGTGAGGTTGTCCCGCTGCTCTTCGAGCGTCCGCTCGTACTGCTTGAGCTCGGTCACGTCGCGGGCGTATCCAAGGACGGCGTCTTCGCCCGTCTCGGCAACCTCGTAGGGTATCTTCGTCGTCTGGAGGATGCGCGTCTCCCCGTCCGCCGTGGTCAGCGTCTCCTCGTCTATCGTCCTCGGCTCGCCCGACTCGATCACGGCGAGGTCGTCCTGTCTGAACGCCTCGGAGTCCTCGGCGCTGGGGATGATCTCCGCCTCGGACTTGCCCTCTACCTCCTCCGGCGTCTTCCCGTACGCCGCCGCGGTCGCCTCGTTGGCCAGCAGGTACTCGCCCTCCCGGTTCTTCACGAACACCAGATCGGGCACGAGGTCGATGATCCGCCGGAGCTCCTCGCGCGTCGCCTCGATGGCCCGCTCGTACTCCTTCCGCTCCGTGACGTCCTGGAACAGCCCCAGCGCCCCGACGACGTTTCCCGCGTCGTCGTACTGCGGATCGCCGATCGCCCGCACCCACTTGGTCCGATCGGACTCCGTCACGATGCGGAGTTCGAGGTCGTACGACTCGCCCGCCTCGGTCAGGCGGTCGAACGCCGCCTCGATGGCGTCGCGGTCGTCCGGGTGGTAGAAGCTGAGCCCGTCCTCTAGGCGGATCGTGTCGTCGGGCGGAACCTCGTGGATCCGGTACACCTCGTCGCTCCACGTGAGCGAGTCCTCGACCAGATCGGCCTCCCACCAGCCGATCGACGCGCTCTCTTGGGTGCGCTCGATGACCGATCGCGTGCGTTCCAGTTCCGCCTCCCGGCGCTTCTGGTCGTCGATGTCGAGGTGGACCCCGACCGCGCGGACCGGCTTCCCGTCGTCGTCGCGCTCGACGACCTTCCCGACGTCCCGGATCCACTTCCAGTCCCCCGCCGCGGTGCGCATCCGGTGTTCCGTGTCGTAGAGCTCCGTCTCGCCGGCCATGTGGCTCGACAGGGCGTCTTCGACGGGCCCGAGGTCGTCGGGGTGAACGCGCCGCTCCCACGCGTCGAGGTGCGGTTCGATCTCGTCGGGCGCGTGGCCCAACATCCGGGCCCACCGGTCGTTGAACTCGACCTCGTCGGTGGCCATGTCCCAGTCCCAGACGCCGATCTGTGCGCCCTCGACCGCGAGTTCGAGGCGGTCTTTGATCTGTTGGAGCGCTCGCTCTCGCTCCCGTTGTTCGGTGATGTCGGTCGACACGCCGCACACACCGCGTATCTCCCCCTCCTCGTCGTACACGGGGGACTTCCGCGTCAGCCGAACGCTCTCTCCGGCGGGCGTCGGCACCGTCTCCTCGACTTCGATCCGTTCGCCGTCTTCAACGACCCGGCGGTCGTCAGCGCGGGCCTGCGCCGCGACGGCCTCCGGGAAGAGTTCCTCGTCGGTCATCCCGACGGGGTCCTCGTCGACGTCGAACACGTTGCGGCACGCCTGGTTCATCAGCAGGTACCGCCCCTCGGTGTCCTTCAGGAACACCGCCGCGGACATCGTCTCCAAGACGGTCTGGAACCGCCGGTGCGTGCGCCGGTGTTCCCGCTCCCGCTCCTTCTGTTGCGTGACGTCGCGGGCGACGCCGACGATCTGCGTCACCGTTCCGTCGTCGACGACCGGGGTAAGCTTCGTCTGCCAGTCGGTCGCCCCGCCCGGGAACTCGAGCCGCTCCTCGTACTCGATCGTCGTCCCCCGCTCGACGCAGAGCCGATAGTTCGCCTCGACCGCGGCCCCCTGTTGCTCTCCGAGGAGTTCCCGCGGCGTCTTCCCGAACATCGCGTCCTCGGTCAGCCCGGTCTGTCGCTGGTGTGCGGTGTTGTTCTGCCTGAACGTGAACTCGTACTCGCCGTCCGTCCGCGCCACGTCAACGAGAAAGATCGCGTCGTCAGCCTCCTGAAACATCGCCTCGTAAACGCTCGTCACCTCATCGCCGTCCGATCCGAACCGATCGGCACCGTTCGTAGATGAACCTCTTCCCATGATCTCGCTCTTTTCTCTTTACGTTACTGAGAGTAATAATACTGCGGATGTCAACGCGGGGAACAGACCGCCCGTCGACCCCGCTCGCGGCCCCTCACGGCGCCGCGCCCGCTACGTTACGCCGCCCTCGCCCGTCGCGTACGCCTCGTGGGCCCCCGAGTCGAGGATCGCCTCGATCTCGTCGACGACCTCCAGCACGTCGGCAAAGGAGGTGTAGGAGGCCGCGGGGCAGACCCGCACCACGTTCGGCGGTCGGAAGTCGACGACCGCGCCCCGGTCGTTGAGCGCCTCGCTCAGCCGCTCGGCCTCGGGGTGTTCGAGGGCGACGTGACCGCCGCGCGCGGCGTGTTCGCGGGGCGTTCCCACCGAGACCCCCGGGAGCCGGTCGTCGACGAGGGCGATGAGGAAGTCGGTGAGCGCGAGCGACTTCGCCCGCAGGCGGTCGATCCCGGCCTCGCGCAGGAGTTCGACCGACCCTTCAAGCGGCGCGGCCGAAAGCAGCGGCGGCGTGCCGATCTGCCACGCGCCGGCGGAGTCGGCCGCGGTGAAGGTCATGTTCATCTCGAACTGCGTCGCCTTCTCGTGGCCCCACCACCCGGCCAGCGCGGGGTCGAGCCCGTGGTGGCGCTCGGCGACGAACAGCGCGCCGATCGACCCCGGTCCGGCGTTGAGGTACTTGTACGTACACCACACCGCAAAGTCGACGCCGGCGTCGCCGAACGCGTGGGGGACGGCGCCCGCGGAGTGGGCGGCGTCGAAGCCGGCGTACGCGCCCGCCTCGTGGGCCGCCGTCGCGATCCGCTCGACGTCGAACAGCTGGCCCGAGCGGTACAGCACGGTCGGCATGAACACGATCCCCACGTCGTCGTGCGCCGCCAGCGCCGCCTCGATGTCCCGGGGATCGATCGTCCGCCCGTCGCGGCTCGGAACGACCCGGAGCTTCTCGTCCGGGTCGATCCCCCGCTGCCGGAGCTGCGCCCGGAGCGCGTAGTGGTCGGAGGGGAAGTCGAGCTCGTTGACGAGGACCGCGGGGTCGGCGTCCGGGTCGCCGTCCGGCGCCCACTCTCCGTCCGCGGCCGCGACGTCCTCGCGTTCGGGCCCGTTCCCGGCCAGCAGCTCGTCGAGGAACGTGCCGATCAGGGTGTGGATGTTCACCGTGATCGAGTTGCCGACGACCACCTCGCTCGGCTCCGCGCCCACCAGCGGCGCGAGCGCGTCGCCGAGTCGTTCGCCGACATCGAACCACGGCGGGTCGGCGTCGGTCCACCCGGAGATGAGCAGCTCGCGCCACTCGTCGACCACGCGGTCGAGGCTCGCGAGGGCGGCGTCGCTCGCGGGGCCGAGCGAGTTCCCGTCCATATAGAGAACACCGTCAGGGACCCGGTAGCGGTCCGCGAACGACGCGAGCGGATCGTCCTCGTCGAGTCGCGCGGCGAGCACCGCGGGGTCGGCGTCCTCTCCGTCGTCGGCGCCGAGTCCCTCGCCCGCGAGGGCGTCGCGCGCGGGGGCGTACGAGTCGTCCATACACGAGGGCGCCGCGCCGGCGACTAAGCGTTTCCGGGGTCCGGCGAGGGCCGCGAAACGGTCGGGTGACCTACTCGACGATGTCGATCGCGGGTCGGCCCGGCTCCGCCTTGCTGACGACGGCCTCCTCGGCGTCCGCGGCGCGCTCGACGCGGACCGGGGCGTCGAACTCGCGCTCGATCAGCCACGCGGCCGCTCGCAGGGCGTCGTGTTCGGCGTCGCCGTCGAGCGTCTCACGGAGCGCCTCGCGGTTCGCCTGGAGGTCCTGCCCGTACGAGGCGGCGTCGTCGCCCCGCTCGCGGATGTGGCTCTCGGCCATCAGCTCGGAGATCAGGTTGTCGGCGTCGCTGTCGATCGCGATCTCCAGCGCGTCGTACTTCCAGTCGGGCGCGACGACCACGTCGATCCGCTCGGGGTCGTCGATCCCGGCGACCTCGACGATGTCGCGCACGTCTTCGCGGGTGTTCTCGACCAGCCGGCGCCGGCGTTCGACCGTCTCGCGGTCGACGCTCGCGGTCGGCCAGTCGGCCTCCGCGACGAACCCGTCGCGGCCGAGCGACTCCCACAGCTCCTCGGCGAGGTGGGGCGCGACGGGGGCGAGCAGGCGGACCGCGACGTCGACGCCGCGCTCGAAGACGGCGGGGTGCGGGTCGGCGTGCTCGCGGTAGCTCCGGAGCGTCCCCACGAGGTCCTGCGCCTCCCGCAGCGCCACGTTGAACGTCAGGTGGTCGTACTCCGCGCCGGCGATGGCGACCGCGGCGTCGGTCTCGTCGGCGACGTAGTCGTCGATTTCATCGCGGTCGGCGTCGGGGTCGGCCGTCGCCACGTCGCCCGCGGCGTGCGCCTCGACGAGGTCGCTGAGGCGGGTCAGGAATCGGTGGGTGGACCGGACGCCCTCCTCGGACCAGTCGAAGTCGCGCTCGGGCTGGGCGGCCTCCATCATGAACAGCCGCGCGGTGTCGGCGCCGTACTCGTCGACGATCCGCTGCGGCGAGACGACGTTCCCCTTCGACTTGGACATCTTCTCGCCCTCCAGCTGAACCATCCCCTGTGCCAGCAGGTTGGTGAACGGCTCGCGGTGGTCGAGGTCCTCCTCGTCGGCCAACACCTTGGTGAAGAACCGCGAGTACAGCAGGTGCATCACGGCGTGTTCGATGCCGCCCACGTACTGGTCGACCGGCATCCAGTCGTTCGCGCGGCCGAGGTCGAACGGGGCGTCCGCCAGGTCCGGCGAGACGTACCGCAGGAAGTACCACGAGGAGTCGACGAACGTGTCCATCGTGTCGGTCTCGCGGGTCGCCGGCCCGCCGCACTCCGGACAGGTCGTCTCCTGCCACTCGTCGGCGGCGTCGAGCGGGTTCCCGGTGGTGTTGATGAACTCGGGCAGCTCGACGGGCAGGTCCTCGTCGGGCACCGGGACCGCGCCGCAGTCGTCGCAGTGGACCATCGGGATCGGCGTCCCCCAGTAGCGCTGCCGGGAGATGCCCCAGTCGCGCAGCTGGTACTGCGTGGCCGGCTCGGCGCTCCTGATATCGTCTGTGATCCGCTCGCGCGCGGTCTCGCTGTCCAGTCCGGTGTACTTGCCGGAGCCGATTAGGACGCCGTCCTCCGTGAATGCGGCCTCCTCCACGTCCGGTGCGTCCGGGACCGCTTCGCCGTCGGGGTCGTCGGACTCCGGCGCGATCACGGGTCGGATCTCGACGCCCTTCTCCGTCGCGAACGCGTGGTCGCGCTCGTCGTGGGCGGGCACGGCCATCAGCGCGCCCGTCCCCACGTCCGAGAGGACGAAGTCGGCGACGTACACCGGGATCTCCTCGCCGGTGGCGGGATTGGTCGCGGTCAGTCCGGTCTCGACCCCGTTCGGCTCGTCGCCGTCGGGGTCGGCCTCGTGGTGGACGAACTCGTGGATCTCGTCGTCCTCCTCGGCCAGCTCCTCGGCGATCGGGTGATCGGGGGCGATCGCGAAGAAGGTCGCGCCGTATATCGTGTCGATCCGGGTCGTGAACGCCGTTACGTCCCCGTACCCGTCGATCGAGAAGTCGACCTCGCTGCCGTGCTGTCGGCCGATCCAGTTGCGCTGCATCTGCCGGACCGAGTTCGGCCACCCCTCTAGGTCGTCGATGGCGTCCAGCAGCTCGTCGGCGTACTCGGTTATCTTCAGGAACCACTGGTCGAGCTCGCGGGTCTCGACGGGGGTGTCGCAGCGCCAGCACAGCTCCGCGTCGCCCTCGACCTGCTCGTCGGCGAGGACGGTCTCGCAGGAGGGACACCAGTTCACCTCCGCGTCGCGGCGCTCGACGAGGCCGGCCTCGTGGAAGCGGCGGAACAGCCACTGGTTCCACCGGTAGTAGTCGGGGGTACACGTGGTGACCTCGCGGTCCCAGTCGTAGCCGAACCCCATCGACTTCATCTGCCCCTTCATCGTGTCGATGCAGTCGAACGTCCAGTCGCGGGGGTTGGTGTCACGCTCCTTGGCGGCGTTCTCGGCGGGCAGTCCGAACGCGTCCCACCCCATCGGGTGGAGCACGTCGTCGCCGCGCATCCGCCGGTACCGGGCGTACGCGTCCGTGATCGTGTAGTTGCGGACGTGACCCATGTGGAGCTTCCCGGACGGGTACGGGTACATCCCGAGGACGTACGTCGGGTCCGAGGCCTCGTCCGGGACGTGGTACACGTCGGCGTCGTCCCACGCCTCCTGCCACCGTTCTTCGACCGCCGCGTGGTCGTATCTCTCCTGAGACATCTGCTTATATACTCGTGGTCGGTTCTGCGTCGTATAGCTTTCCATCCAGTGGTGCGCCGTGACACGGGGCGACGCGGTCGTTGCGCGCGCCCGCGCGCTGGCGGCCTACAGCTTCTCGGCGTTCCTCGCCTGCTCGACCCGCTTCGTCGCCTGCTCGACCCGCTTTCCGGTCGCGTTCGCGAGCCCGGGCGGGAGCCCCTCCCGCGCGGCCGCGAGCCGCTCCTCGATCCGGGCGATCCGGTCGAGCACGTTCGCCAGTTGACGCTCCGTCCCTTCGGCGTCGCCCTCGCGGGCGCGCTCCTCGGCCCGCTCCGCGGCGTCGACCGCGGCCGCGAGGGCGCGTTCGAGCCCGTTGACCGCGTTCGACGGGCCCCCCGAACCGCCGCCGCTCCCGCCGCTGTCGTTTCCGCCGCCGCTCCCGCCGCCCGCGCCGCCGTCTCCGTCCCCGCCGTCGCTCTCGGCCGCGGCGCGCGTCTCCTCGGCCACGTCGGCGACGTAGCCCGCGAGCGGGGCCGCCCCGGTCTCCGGGCGCTCGATCCGGATCGCGTCGTCGCCGGCGTCCGGACCGTCTCCCTCGTCGCCGTCGTCTCCCGTCCCCGGCCGGTCCGGGTTGACGCGGTACGCGCCGACCTCGTCGTCGTCGTCGCGGACCTCCGTCGTGTACGCGCCGCCGGCGTGGACGTAGGCGGCGTCGCTCCCCTCGATCGCGGAGTCGTAGATCCGCCCGGCGAAGTCGTCCTCGATCGCGGTCCGGGTCAGGTCGACCTCGCTCTCCGCGTCCGACAGCTCGACCTTCCGCGCGTTCTCGCGGGCGACGAGCGGAATCTCGCCGTCGACGCCGGCGGTCGTCACGGCCTCGTCGGCCGCGACGGTCAGCCGCTCGCTGTGGGGCGCCCGCCCGGCGCCGTTGACCGTGAAGCGGTGATCGCCCTCGGGGACGCCGTTCGCGACCGCGACGCCGCCGGCGAACGTCGGCACCGCTTCCGGGTCGCTCTCGATCAGCACGAACGACTCGACGCTCGACTCGGTCGTGGTCAACCCCTCGCCGTCGGGCGCCTCGTCGCTCTCGGTCGCCCGCGTGACGCGCGCGACGACGGCGTCGAGCCCCCTGGCGGCCTCGTCGCCGAACGACGGGTCGTCGGCGATCGCGTCGTACCGGTCCGCCATCTCGGACCGGTGGTTCCCCGCAGTGACGTCGAGCGCGGGGTTCTCGTAGCGCGGCTGCTCCCACGGGACCCCGGTGGTCGTGATGTGGCTCGCGACCGCGTCCTCGACGGCCTCGGGCACGGCGAACTCGAAGCTGAGCTGCGGGCCGGTGAACGCGTCGATGTCCTCCAGCTCGGCGCTCTCCACCAGCTCGTACTCGACGACGGACTCGGCGGCCTCGGCGGCGAGCGCGGCGTCGTCACCGTCGTCGGGGCGCTCGCCGTGTCGGAAGGCGATCCCCGTCTCCCGGAGCGGCAGGTCGGTCGGCGGCGAACGCAGCGCGTCGAGCGACCGGACCGTCAGCGCGCCGTCGACCAGCGAGGACTCCGAGACCGACGGGAGGTCAGGGTGGTCGTAGATCGGCTCCCCTTCGTACTCGGGGACGACGAACGGCAGTCGGGCCCCCTCGTCGCGGGGCAGACCGTAGGCGATCGGAATCCCGAGCAGGTCCTCGACCGTGTCGATCGTCGTGTTGGTGATGTCGGCGAGCAGGCCCTCCTCGCCGACGCGCCGGAAGCCGTCCGGGATCTCGTTGATCGAGAGCGTGCTGGAGTGCGAGCCGAGCTCGGGGAGGATCCGCGGGACGACCTCGGGGTCGGGGTCGAGGAACTCGTTGTTGGGCACGCTCCGCGAGTGCGAGCTGGCGACGTACAGCTGCGGGTCGCCCGAGTCGAGGTCGACGAAGACGTGGAGCACCTCCCAGTCGTGCCAGTGGAAGTTCGCGGTGAACTGGTCGAACGCGGAGTAGAGCCAGAACTGGACGACCGCCAGCGGCGAGTCCTCGTAGCGCATCCCGTTGTAGAAGACGGTCGGGTTCGGCGGCTCGCCCGCCTCGTCGTACCGCTCGTGGTAGCCGTCGAACGCGGCGAAGCCGTCGACGACCGTCTCGCCGTCTGCCTCGCTCGCGTACGGTCGCGGGTCGGTCGGGTACCACGGCTCGGCGCTGTCGAAGTACAGCGTCGGCGCGAACCGCGCCGCGAGTTCGTCGAGCCGGTCCGCGTCGAGATCGGTCGTCGACGCGTCGTCCGGCTCAGGGCCGGAACAGCCCGCGACCGCGGCGCTCCCGGCGCCCGCGAGCGCGCCGAGGACGGTCCGGCGGTCGACGCGGCTCGCGGGCGCCCCGCCGGGCGCTTCGTCCGGCCCGCTCCCCCTCGCACCGTCGCCGGCGTCGGCGTCCCGATCCATTTTCTCGGGCGACGTGAGCCGCACGAATAACACTTCTGCCGCCCGCGAGCCGCTCGTTCGTCTCGGTTGTCACGGCTCCCGGCGTCCCAGCGAGACATCCGAGACGACGGCGCCGACGCCGTCGACCGACGCCACCGCGCCGTACTCCCGGGCCGAGGCGACCGTCCACGGCAGCACCCGCAGCCCGGCGGTCGCGGCCCGCGAGACGATATCCGTCCGGAGGCACAGCTCGTACCGCGGCGACACCGCCGCACAGCCCAGTGCCGTCGCTGTCTCGACGATCCCCGCCACGTCCTGCGGCGGATACGCCCACCTCGGCAGTCCGACCCCCGCTCGGCTCCCCGGGATCAGCGGCCTGAGCGGCCGCGCCGGGACCGACTCCCGGGCCCCGTAGACGGTCGGGACCGTCGGGTCGGCCGCGTTCGCGGCCTCGATGGCCGCGGGGTCGTCGGCGGCGACGGCGAGCCCGTGGTCGCGTTCCGCGCCGGCCGCGACCGCGTCGGCCGCCACGCCGCGCTCCTTCAGGTCGAGCAGGACCCACGCGTCCGACGGCACGGCGTCGAGCGCCGCGGCGAGCGTCGGCACCGGTTCTCCCGACCCCTCGACGGAGAGCTCGGCGAGCCGCCCCGCCGGGGTCCGGCCGACGCGACCGGTCGCGTCCGTCACCCGCCCCAGCGTCGCGTCGTGGAAGGCGACGAGCTCGCCCGTGCCGCAGCGGCGCACGTCGAGCTCGACCCGGTCGACGACGGTCGTCGCCGCCTCGATAGCCGCGACCGTGTTCTCCGGGTGTTCGGCCGCGAAGCCGCGGTGCGCGACGAGCGGAGGGTCCCCCCTACCGGCGGCCGCGCCGGCCCCCGCGGCGTAGCCGTCGTTTCCGCCGGCATCGCCGCTCCCGCGCCCGGCGCAACCGGCGAGGGCGGCCGACCCCGTCGCCGCGACCGCACCGACCGCGAGCGCCCCGCTCCGCCGAAGCATCGCTCTGCGGGTCGCTTCCGTCCGCGCGTCGGATCCAGGCGGGGCGGCGTCGCACACGGCGGTCTCACCGTCTGACGTTCGGCGCCACGGACAAAAGTCCGGGGGCACGGACCGAACCGCGCGACGGCGTCTCCGGGAGAAGGTATTTGCGGCCGGCAGCCCGATTCCGGGGTATGGACGGGAAGCAGGCCCTCTACTACGCGGCGATCGCGATCGCGGTGTTGATCGGGGTCGGTATCGTCGTCAGCGTGGTCTCCGCGCTCGTGAGCCTCGTCTGGACGATCGTCTCCGGGGTCGTCTCGCTCGCGGTGCTGGCGGGGCTCGTTTACGTCGCCTACTCAGCTTTGAACGTTGAGTATCCAACACTTAATCGACCGAAAATGGCGGCTGAGACGGTGTGAACACGGAAAAGGGGGTTCAGCCGCAGACGCTCC
>NZ_NHNZ01000034.1:0-18882 GCF_002727095.1 Halorubrum sp. C191
AACTTTCGACGTTGAGTATATTCCGCAGGCGCTACGAGAGCGGCTTGCGCCGTACAACACGATTCGACTCGCTGCTGGGGAACCAGATCTTCTCGGCGTTGGGATGCCGGCCACCAAGGTGCTCAACGGTGATGCGGCCACGACACCAGTCACAGTGATCGAGGCGAAAGGCCACAACTCGGACCCGGCCGCTGCGGACGTCGCTCGCGGTATCGCCCAAGCGCACAACCATCTCCCTGAAGTCAACCTTGGCTACGTCGCTGCGCCGGCGCCCAGTATCACCGACACAGCACGTGCCCAGGCGCGGAATCTCAACGTTGGTGTCATCGCTGTCGACGATTCGGATTCGGCACGTGTCATCGAACCCGCTCGCGTCACGGGGGCTGGTGAGTTCTCGACGACAATCGATGCGGTCCGGCTTCAGGCGACTACGCATCGACTCACCGACGGAAGCTTCCCGGTGAATCACCCGAAAAACTACCTCGGATACGCGCTTGCGGTTGCTGTCGACGGCGACACCGAGACCGTGTACGTCGACAACGTCATCAACGCTATTTCTGGTGGACGGCGCGGCGCGATTCTGTTGAACCTCGTCAACGACCAGCCAAACGGCGACTCACTCACGCACCTCGGCGCAGAAGTCGTCCGCTTCGGCCGCGACCAGCACGGCAGTGTAACAGCGGCGCTCGCCGAGTTCGACACGTGGACAGGCAGATCGACGAGGTTCACCGAGCTCGCCCCACGATGGGCACAGCTCGCACGCTCCGTCGCCATCCAATACGAGCCGACTCGACTCATCATCACCGCGCTCGAACGGATCCACCAGAACGGGACGCGGGACGCAACACTCGCCGACATCGCACTCGAAGCCGCACGCATCAACCAACCACTCGCCGTTGAGGTGTTCTTCACCCAGCATCGACGGGACGACGTCCTCACCGCAGACGGCGACATCAATGAAGCCGTGCTGACTGATCCGACGGTGTACAAGTCTGGCATTCACTTCCAATTCAAATACCAGCTCTACCACGTCGGAATCCTCACCACCGGCGGCACCGACGACAAGAAGACCGTGTTGAGCAACACATGGCGGTTAGAGCAAGCGGTTGGTAGCGCATCCGGACCACGGTGACCCAGGAGAGAGTTTCAACGGAGAACTGTACGCACTCACCGGCTTAGGTCCGTCTGTGAACGGATTGTTCCGCGTCGAATACCTCGCTACCTCCCTGACTGTGTATCGAACGCTGCCAACAAGTCATCGAGAATCATCGTCCCGGTCGCGGTATCGAGCGGGTCGTTGTTGTTCCCACAGTCTTCGCTCATGACACAGAGCGGGCAGCCCCGGCGACGGCCACACTCACAGTCAGCAATGTGTTCGCGTGTCCGGTCCGCTAGTGTCTCGATGTGCTCGTATATCGCTTTTGAGAAGCCAATCCCACCGTCGATTCCATCATGAACAAACCATGTCGGCCCGGGGATCGTTTCGTGCGGGTGCGACGGCGTTGAGAGCCCGCCAATATCGTGATTGTCGATCATCAGCTCCAGCGGTGCGAGCTGGATGATCCCGTGTTCAGCGGCGTGGAGCCCGCCGGCGTACGTGTACCGCGCTTGTTCCATCGGTACCCGTGGATCATCGCTTGCTCGCTCTGTCGGTTCCAAGAGCGGCGCATCAAGGGCATTGATCGTCGTCCGTAGATGGTCCTCGGGCAGCGAGACCCACAGGAGCTCGGTCTGTAAATCAAGCGGTGGTGTCTCGGTCGGAAGCGGTCCGTCAATGAGTTCGCCCGTTCGGTAGTCACGGACCATGTAGTTCCCGTAGGTGATCCGCACCGTCCCTGTCCCAAAGTAGATATCATAGTCACCTGCCAGCGAAGTGTGGTCTTTGACGTCGAGATCCTGAACCTGCTTGGTTGACAGCGTCTGCGTGTAGTGCGTGGTAGCCACCTCTTCGACGTGGATTCGCGGGTGCGGCTGGTCGTGGTCAACCTCTGTCACTTCGTACTGTTGGCCCGCATGGAGGAACAACGCCCCCTCATGGTAGTCCCGGTAAGCTCGTTCCGTAGCGACCGGGTCGTGCTCAATTTCGCCGTTGGTACAGACTACCTCGTAATCGATGCCTGTCGTCCCATACAATGAGATCCGGCTCTGCGGGCGTCGGTCGCCGGCGTAGGTGACACCGCCAGCGTCGAGATTCCCCGCTTGTTCAAGTAGCCCGGCGTCTTGCCACATGGCAGTCATTTCCCGGAACCGGTCCTCGCCACCGAGATACGGCGCATCTTCAGCCGTCAATGGACGTTCAGCGGCCGCCGCGAGCAAGTGGTCTGCGAAGACGCGGTCGTTGTCGATAGAGACCACAGCGTCCTCCACGGTGTCGTCATCGAATAGATACCCTGGATTATCGAGAATATAGGCATCCATCGCATCTGTCCCCCCAACAAGCACTGAGAGTGCGTCACTCGTCACGCGGCCCGCCCGCCCGATCTGTTGCCAGAAGGACTGTTTGGTCCCCGGATATGAGTCTGTCACCGTTGCGTCCACCGACCCGATGTCAATCCCCAGCTCCAACGCGTTCGTCGAGATGACCGCATCGAGGTCAGCGCTTTTCAACTGGTTTTCGACGGATCGACGCTTCCGCTTGCCAAGGCCCGCGTGGTAAGGTTCAACGTCGATGTACCCATCACGCGGGTGGTCACGAACGGCCTGTACCGTTTGTTTTGCGCCGATCTCGGTTCCTTGACGGGCTGTCGTGAACTGTAGCGTCTGGATCCCGTTAACCGCCAAGTGCGCCGTCACGGAGGACGCTTCACGCGCACTGGACCGACGTGCCTGTTCGAACCCCTCCATCAGGTCGCCGCTGCCATCATCATACCCTTCAAGGGCCTCGTCATCGAGCGGTGGCTCCCACAACACGATATCACGATTCCCACGCGGCGACCCATCCTCGCTAACGACGCTGAACTCAGCCCCGGTCAATGTAGAAGCGTGAGCAGCCGGATTACCGATCGTCGCAGTCGTGATCACGAACTGCGGATCCGCACCGTAGTGGGCGAGTACGCGCCGAAGCCGGCGCAAGATCCACGCAACGTGAGTCCCCATGACGCCGCCGTACTCGTGGCCCTCGTCAATCACCACGAGCTCAAGATTACTGTAGAAGCGATGCCAGCCGCGATCCTTGCTATGGCGTGGTAAGTAGACGTTCAACCCGGCCGGGTTCGTGAGGATAACGTTCGCATTCTCACGAACAGTCCGCTTCCGCTCATCTTTGGTGTCACCATCATACGTCCCGATGTGAGTATCAAGATCCAACTCACCGCGCAACCGATCGTTCAGCGCTTGTTCTTGATCGTTTGTGAGCGCTTTCGTCGGGAACAGACAGAGTGCGGTCGCATCATCGTTAGCGAGGTGATTCCGTGCGATTTGAAGCTGGTAGATCAGCGTCTTCCCCGATGAGGTCGACGTCGTAATCACCACGTTCTCATCGGCCGCAAGCAGCTCCAGTGCCTCGGCCTGATGTGAGTACAGATCATGGCCGAGCCGTGACGCAAGCCGATCCTGAAGCACGTCCTCGGGAGCGACAGTCTCAGCAGACTGCGCGTCGAGCCGCTCACTATGCCGGATCTGTTCACGCCAGTCCGGGAACGACTCTTTCAGCTCCGACTCAGAGAGTACCTCGCGGTGACGAGCAGTCCCTCCATCGGGCCGCAGCATCCGCGTGTCGGTTGAACTCACGTGTTCGGATCGAGGTGAATGGTTATCAGTCATTGTCAGGAGAAATCGGCGAGCGAGCCTTGTGAGCTGTTTTCACCGGTCGGCGTCTTCGTTTCCGAGTCCCGTCGCGCAGCTGCTTCGAGATGCTTGTAAATCGTCGCGAGCGCTCGCACGTCGTCTTCGCAGTACCGTTCCAACCGGTCCCAGTCGGGTTCAACAACGGTTCCGGCATGCGTGTCTCCGGCAACTTGGCTTCGATACGCTGTGTACAGCTTGGCAACGCTCTCACCGTCAATCCCGTTCGTCGACGGCTCCCACCCGAGCGCGTCAGCGACATGCTCCAGCTTGTTCGTTCGCCCAGGAAGCGCTGCGTTGCCGCCGTTCTTCTTCGTAGCCCACCACAACGCATCGAACTGATAGCGGTCGGTCCAAGCTTCTACGAGATCGGGGTGGTGCTGCTGGAGTTGTTCCGTGATGACCGGAAAGTCGAATTGGTATCCGTTCCATGCGACGACCGGCCGCCCCGCTGCGGCACCCGTGAGCCAGGTCATAAACGCCTTCAAATGGGATCCGTCACCGACGGCCTGTTCGCGGAAGCTCATGTAGTGCCCATCCTCAGGGCCGCCGTCGAGCACCCCGATTAGCCACGCCGTCGATGGATTCAACCCGTCTGTCTCAATGTCGATGAACACCGGCTCCTGATTGGGTAACGAATCATCACCCGTCGGGAGGACGGTGTTCGTTGACTGTGCCTCGGCAGCAGTCTGGACCGTGCTCGCAGAAGTTCGCCCCAGCCCAGATAATTCGGTGAGTTGCCGGAGCGGAGTGTCGGCAAGCCCATCGACAGTAGTGATGCCAGCATCACGCAACGTCTCAAACCGCGTCGGACCGATCTCCGGAACACCGCGCAAGCCGAATTTCTGCGGATCAATCTCGGAGACATCAACTGCTCCATTCGAATAGAGGGCAACGAGTGTTGCCTGTGTCGTATCTGCTGCCGTACCAACACCCAGATCGGCGTTCGATGTTCCGACACCGACAAACTGCGAGTCACCATCGTCTCCATGACTCCGAGTCGTCGTGAAGCCAGCCCGTAACGCCGTCGAAAGATGAACCGTACGCGCCGTCCACCAGTTGTCCGGAACCCGACCGTGATAGGTATGGAGTCCCTCAAGCGTTGCTGACCGGGCATACGGATCCACAGATAACGAAACAGACTGGTCAATCAGACAGATCTGAGAAGTCGTCGCTACATCAGCCAGATCTTCTCCCACTGAAGATATCCCGACTCTGCTCGCAATCCGCTCCGGGTCGAGCGGCTCCTCACCCATCGGCAACGCTATGACAACACACCGATCCTCGTCTGTAACCGCCACGTCCGGCCGCATCCCGGTACCAACTTCAAGCATATCGAAATCGAACTTTCGATTGAGAGCCGGGCCAACGATGCTCGCCTGCGGCTCCGTCGCAACAAGCACATCAGGATCCAAGCTATCGACCATCGCGGTGATGGTATCGCGGTGAGAGCTGCTCACAGCGGCCCCAGAAAGCGCAAGGATTCGAGTCGGCGACTCATCCGGAGGCGGCAACGCCGGCAGTTGCGGCCCCGTCTCCCCACCGTCAGTACTCAACCGTGGTGGACGGGTGGAGTCGGAGTGCCGAGCAGAATCCGGCTCGTCGGTCATCTCAACTGATACGTTGACCCGGGAGCATATTAATCTTCGAAGAGCGGCGTGAAAGTGATTAGAAGAGGTCGTCACTCAGTGAAATCTGCGAGCGTCTTCCGCCGCCGGTTCTCAGGTTGGACGTTCGTTATCAGGATTTCAGCAACCTCGCCACGATTACTTGCGTCGCTGTTAATCGCTCGCGTCGCATCGACGTACGTCACTGAGAACGCGTCATGCTCCTCATACAACTCTGTGACCGGTGGTGAATTCGAAATGAGAACTGAGACGTTCTGTTCTGTGAGCTCAACAGCCGCGTCTCGCAACCGACGCTGATGGTCTCGATCAAATCCATCGGCGTGATACGAATTGAAATCCGCTGTTTTCGACACCGGCTCGTACGGCGGGTCAAAATACACGAGATCGCCGTCCGTCGCCTCCTCAACCACGTATTCAAAATCGGTGTTGAACACTCGGGTACCCTGTAATGAGCGGGAGGCCTTCCGAATCCGTTGTTCCTGTACCCAGTCCGGATTCGTGTACCGGCCGAACGAGACGTTGAATTCCCCGTCGCTGTTCTCTCGATATAACCCGTTGAAACACGTCCGATTTAGATACAACAGCAGACTCGCTTCCCGAACACGGTTCTCATGTTTCAGGGTAGAGTCCGAGAGGAACTCGTTGAACTCCGAGCGTGCCTCGTAAAAATACTCCTCCGAATGCTTGTGCGTCTTATTCTCCTCAATAAGCTTATCCGGGTGATCGCGGACAACCTCGTAGAACGTTGTTAACCGGTCGTTGAGATCGTTAATTGTCCCCTCATCAGGATTCAGGTGAAAGAACACGGCTCCACCGCCAACGAACGGCTCATGATACGCCTCATACGACGTCGGGAAGAGCCCCGTGATTTCAGAGAGAAGCTGGCGTTTCCCACCCGCCCACTTCAAAATCGGTTCCACCATTCACACTCACGTTTCAATACGGTATAGAAAAGCCTGTCTCGTCTCCAAGAGCAGCCTGCTATAGATTTGACCTGATACTCGGAGACACAGGCCATCGCGCTGTAATCTACGAACAGCTCTACTAGTTCGTCCAAGTGCCTGCCATCGATTGCGGCGGCATTCAGTAATCAGAGTTACATTACTCCCGTGTACAGTACGGGTATGGACGACGATCGCCGCATGAGCACGGACCGATTTTACGGCGGTGTCGAAAACCGCATCTCAATCCTCCAGGACTTTCTCGCGTTCGTCGGTGATGAACACCCGTCTCGCAAAGCGCTCTACGAGTGGTTCGACCACAATACAGGCGGTGGAGGTGAGTCGTTTGTCGATCGGAACATGGGGTTCTTCGAATCCCTACACCTCGTGCGGTTCGAGGGGGAGACGTGCCGCCTAGGAGTATACGGGGAACGATACAAACTAACACATGACCCGTTCGTGGTGCTTCAGGCGCTTCGCAGCGGGATCAAAGGCTTCGATACAATTCTCACCGCACTTGCTGACTCGCCTCAAACTGATGAAGAAATCCAGGACCTGATCGTCGCCGAATTCGATGCCGCGTCCACAGGCACGGCAATCAAACGGCACCGGGAATGGCTTCAAGCGCTCGGGTACCTCACCCATGAGGGTGACACGAACTCACTGACGAAGGCTGGGCGAGATGCTGTTGAAACGCTCAATTTACTTAGTGATCGTGTCGTAATCCCGCCAGCAACTGGAGACGCAACGACCGACTGGATCGATGTACTGAGACAATACACCGACAAACAAGGAATACGTATCGAAGACAGCACACTCGAAGGATTCCAAGTAGAGATTCCGGGTGACCAGCCAACCCACATCTGTGGTCATCACCCATTCATAGACGATTCACACACAGGCTCACACACCGATCCGGAGTTCCTACAAATCAGCGTTGACAGCGAACACAACGCATTAGAACGCGATGCGGCTGAGACGATCGTCGGGATCGTCCTCAACACAGACACCGCTGATTTGTACGACCCGGTCCTCGATGACTTCCTCTATTTCACAGAAGATCTCCTCAGCGAAGTTGCCTCTGCGTCCCAAAGCATCGAGATCGGAGTTGCGGATGACGGGACCTACGACGACCCGTTCACCGGCCGAGCCAACAACTGGCACGACCTGCTAGCGATACTCACCCACAATGACCAGACAGACACCACCGAGCCAATCACGGATCCAGCACCGTACTACTGGGTAAATCAAGGTGAAGAAGAAATTGACGGAGAATTCCTCCGAGCCCACGACCGACGACTTATTTCAGTACGATCTGCCGAAACTCACCGTCGGTGACATCGTCTTCAGCTACAACAACGGCGAACTCGTTGGGTATCACGAAGTCGTCGAACCAGCTCACATCATCACAACCGGTGACGGAGATGATGATGTCGATGAAGAGGAACACTATCGTGTCGAAACCGAATTCACGCGGTTTCCAGACCCGCTCGCATTCGCCGACGTGTTCAAAACACTGTGGGAGCACCGCCTTGACCAGTACTATCCCGTGAACGCTGGTGGGATCAATCAGCAATACTTCTACAACCTCAGCGAAGCAGCTGGCGAGTACCTCCTCAAACAGGGAACACAGCAGCCAGCAGACGATACTGAGACTGACGACGAGGAGGAACCCGATATTGACCATCCTGTTCTCGCACATCTCGACGAAAACAGCGACACCACCGTCTACAAGCTCACCGCGCCACCCGACTACTGGCTAACCGCCATCGAATACCGCGGCATCCCCGTAGAAGAGACACACGCCGACCACTGGCGCGACGCCTCACCCGGTGACATCGCTATCTTCCACGCGCAACAAAAACCGTCGAACACCGAGCTGGAACCCCAAGATGGAGTCGTGTTCGGTGTCGGGATCTTCGGCCACCCGTACCAGAAAACCGAGTACTGGCTACACGACGAACACGAAACAGACCAACTCATAGAGCGTGTCATCGGGCTCGACCGACTCTTCATCACGAGCGACATCAACAAACTCGATCTCACAACTAGCGCGCGAGCGAAAAGCCACGCGGAACTCAACGAAGAACTCACCGCGTTAACGCAGAACGGACTCACCATCGACCGCGTTCAACAACTTTGTCGAGAGGTAAGCGGCACAGAGTTCCCGACACAGAACACGTTCGTCACGTTCCGCAACGATGACGGCACGCAAGACCTCTCCCGTCCACGCGCCATCATAACCGCCCTAGCACCAGATCTCACAGAACTCGCACCAGTCAATTACGAGAAACCGTTTACCGGGACGCTCCCAGCCAATGATCTCCTTGACGGGTTGTACTTCTCGGGTGACCTTGGTGAGACGATTATCGAACAAATCGAAGCCGCACTCCTCGCCGGCGACCACGTCATCCTGACCGGCCCGCCCGGCACCGGAAAAACCGAGATCGTAGAACGCGTCGCCACGCACCTCGCCGACGCGTACCCGCACCTGTACTCCGGATCTGAACTCACCACGGCGACCGCTGATTGGTCCACGTTCGACACCGTCGGTGGGTACATGCCGACCGAAACCAACGACGACAACGCAAACGCCGATCTCGCGTTCACGCCCGGCATTATCCTCAATCGGCTCAAAGACACACAGACCGGCGTTCAATCGAACGAGCCCGTCATCATTGACGAATTGAATCGCGCCGACATCGACAAAGCCTTCGGCCAACTATTCACGCTGCTCTCCGGACAATCCGTTCAACTCCCCTTCACGCGAAACGACCGCGAAATCGAACTCCTCACCACCGACCATCTCGACGACCTGCCAGCCGAACACCAGTACGTTGTCCCCGACTCCTGGCGGATCTTCGCCACCATGAACACGTACGACAAAACCTCGCTGTACGAAATGAGCTACGCGTTCATGCGGCGCTTCGCATTCATCCGCGTCCCGGCTCCCGAATTTACCACCGGTGACGACGACACCGCACGTACTGAGCTGACAACCGAGATGAACGCGTACATCGACGCCTGGGACGGACTCGACCCGAGCGACGAGGAACGCGACGCGATCGGGCAAGTGTGGAAGCAGACGAACCAAGCCGTTGACGACCGATCGATCGGCCCCGCAATCGTCCGCGACATGCTCACGTACGTCACGAACCGCCGCACCTCCGCGACAGACGACCTCTCAGAACGCGTTACCGAGGCCGTTATCAGCTATATTTTCCCGCAGCTCGAAGGCGTCCCAGAACGGAAACAAATCATCACGCACATCGCAGCTGTCGACGCAACCGACACCGACACGCTCAGAACCGCGGCGAGTGACATGCTCCAAGTCACGATCGACACAGAGACTGAGTCATGAACCGCGAGGACCTCATCGACGGGCTCACCCAAGACATCCTCGCGTACGTCATGAACGGCGGGTTCCCCAAACAGGAACTCGCCACCTCAATCAAACCCGAGGCACTCGACCAACGCTTCGAGGACTACGAGCTCCTCCTCGACCTACACTTCATCCTCAAACCCGACATCGTCGAGTTCGTCGAGCAGCTCTCCCAACGCCTGCGAAACGTCCGCACCGAAACGAAAACCGTCGCCCGCACGCAACGCGGCGGCATCGACGGGCACATCAACTGGGGATCAACCGTCAAAGCCCGGTACTCCACCAATCCCAACGACCGATCGTTATTCGTCACCGAAAACCGCTCCGAAGACTACGACATCCCCGAGAACATCGTCCTCAAACGCCTCTTCTCAATCATCTACACGACGCTACGCGACGCCGACGAGTACCTGAAAGGCAACTACGACTGGGTCACCGACCGGTGGCAAGCCAACACCGACCTCATCGACCAAGTACAACGCACCGTCGAACGCAACGTCCACGTCCGCCGCATCCGTGACCCAGAAACGTACGAACCAACCGAACGCATGCTCACCACCGCCGCCAACTCCCGGCAAGAAATCTACCGCGACGCCGCCACGCTTCTCCGCGCTCGTCAAGAGTTGTTCGACGGTGACCCCGACGCGTTACGCACACTGTTGAGTCAAACCGCGATCACCCCAGACGACCAAGCCCGGCTCTTCGAGCTCTACGTCCTCTTCCGATTCATCACCACACTCGAAGAGTTACAAGGCACGCAACCCGTCTTCCAAACGATCAAAAGCGGACGCCAAGAAGTCGCTAAGATCGACGGTGAGCAAGAAATCGTGCTGTATCACGACACGTCCGCTAGCGACCGCGGCCTCTCCTTCCGCACAGAAGCCACTCCGGACGACCGTGAACCAACTCGTGCTGAACGCGTCCAACAAACCGCACGCGACGTCGCCAGCACCTACTTCGATAAGAACTTCCAGAACCACACCGGCCGCCCCGACGTCATCGTCCTCGAAGTCAAATCAGACGACCCGATCACGTACGAATACCTCATCGCCGAAGTGAAACACAGCACCCGCGAAGAAACAATCCGAACTGGAATCAAAGAGACCCTCGAATACCTCGCATCCCTCCGAATCAACGAAGACTACGTCTTCGGGCGAGACACGAGTAATAAGGAGGATATCTTCGGCAACGGGTGGAATGGCCTCCTTGTCGTGCAGGACCTTGATCGGGAGACGCTGTCCGTAGACGCACAGGAAGACGAGCCGATAACCATTCTACAGGCAGGGGAACTCAGTGAGGAACTGCCCGGAATTTTAAAGAACGTGCTGAATCAGTAGCTGAGTATCTATGCGAACAGCGAGAATAATGAGACTTCAGTTCTCTTTTGTTCTACTCCTCTCCCACAGTAGCGTGTTGCCCATTTTACGAGAAGAGATCATTCCTTCTTTTTCAAGCTCTTGAAGCCGCTTATACGCCGTGTCGTGCGCGCAGCCAACGTGGTCCGCAATCTCACCGGTACCGGCCATTCCTCCTTCTTCATCAATAGCATTAAGAAAATCGTCAGTAGGGTACTGACCGGTATATCGCCCTGTCTCTTCGTCACGGCCAGGCATTATTCTCCTGTTTTCGGTCACGCTGATTAGTCCTGACGGTATTTCAACCACCATTATGAGATATCCGAAAGGTATTTACCTATATGAGTACTCATAATGGATGTGGAGCCCAGCCCCGACGGGGCGTAACGATCCAACGAATGCCTGGGTGGTAGTGACACCCGGGCTGGGCTTCCCACGGACGTGAGAATCCCATGGTAAAGTCGAATCCGAAATGGCAAGAGACTGTCGGTGAACAGTTTATTGAAGCTATATACCAGTTGGAAAAATATGTGCTCGGGGAGGGGGCCCCGATGTGTCAGGTGTGCGGGTGTGAGCTGCGGGAAGGCGATGAGGTGACGGCGTATGCCTTCCGGGCGGCTGGCAACCCTATTTTTGAGATTGGGTACGTGGTGTGCGGGGCGGATGTGTATGAGCATCCATCGGTGTTTACGCGTGGTGTTCATGAACTGGTTGTCACGGGCCGAGTCGGTCTCTGTACGGACGTTTCCACACAGTCGTTGTGGTTGGTGCTGATTGAACCTACACCGGTGGTGGTGAGTGTTGCGTCGTCAAGCTCGGCTCGCACGGTAGGTGATACAATCTGTGATACCGGGGCTCGGAGTACTAACGACGCTGAGCGCCGGGATGGACTGACTCCACTCCTGACAGCTGTCCGCGAACGAACGCGGGCTGATGGGGGTGGTGAGTGATGCTGCCGGAGTTCGATGCTGACCACCTCGATTACGAATTCACACTCCCGGACGACGTCGAAGAACTCACGCACCCGGATGTGTATGTGAGGCTTGAAATCCCGCTACTCGCGCCGGGCGATGGGATCGTCACAGACAGACACCATGCGTCAGCTGACCGGTACGAAGCTGGCGACCCGCAGAACCAAATCAGGGGCATGGTGTCGCCGTTTCTGCTGTCGGGATGGCTGTGCCACGGATGTGAGCGTGTCGTCCAAGCGGCGGACGGTACGGCGTGCTATCTTGGCGAAGCGAACGCGGACTACATGATTACTGGAGGACCCGCATGAGCGCGACGACCGACGGCGACGTCGTCGCCGGACTCACCGCTTTCCAGCGAGATCTCCTGCGGGCGCTCGCGAAGACTGACGAACAGAGTGGCCTCTCACTGAAAACAGATCTCAGAACCTACTACGGCGAGGAGATCAATCACAGCCGCCTGTACCAGAATCTGGACGAACTCGTCGCGCACGGACTTATCAAGAAACGCCGACGCGACGGACGCACCAACAGCTACAGTCTCACTGCGGCGGCAACTACCGCGCTCGAAAACCGCGACGCGTGGGTGAGAGGTGAGACGGCGTGAATCGCACCCAGCCACCGTATATCCGCTTCGACGCTCGCGAGACCCTCACTGGCGAACTCAACGAGATCACCGTTCAACAAGCGGTCGAGGGCCGCGTATGATGAAGAAGCTCTGGCGGTGCCGCCAGTGCGACCGGCTCGTCAACCGATTCGTGAACGGGTGGGTCTGCCCGCGGTGTGGGTGGTACTGTGGCCAATCGATTGTCAGCGTGAATCGGGGACCATGAGTCGGGACAATCAGCAGTCCGCCGACGCACCAACAAATCCCCTCGTAGACGACTCCATCACACGCCTCGATCAGCTGTCGCTTGCGTCCACGTCAGGGGCGTGTCAACACTGCGGGCGCTCGTTCACCGAGGGCGACGACGTCATCGCGTACGTCTCCAAGCCGGCCGAGAAGCGCACCCACGAAGTTGGCCACTGCGTCTGCGCGCACCGCGAACACCGCCAGCAGGAGGTGTTCACACTCGGCGTCCACGAACTGCTGGTCGCCGGACGTATCGGACTCGCCTCAGACGCTGCGACCCAATCCATATGGCCGATTCTCGTCGAGCCGGTCCCACTCGGTGTAAGCGCGCCAGCGACGACGACGATCCGCTGGCTGCCACCAGAGACGCCACTCGCCGAGCAGGTCACGCCGACAGCGACCCAACGGCAGCGACGGCGTGAGGCCCGGGCGCAGCTGACAGTCGGTGGCCACCCACCGGAGACGGAGGGGGATGACTAATGCGGTCGCCACACCGCACCGAGTCCACCCGACGCACGACGACTGATCGCCACCCAACGCGCCCACCCACGCAACAGCCAGCGACAGAGTCCGACGCCATCCACGCGACGATCACGCATCTTCGGCGTGCGCTCACCGCGAGCATTGCCGACGACGTCGCCGGCGTCAGGGCTGGGCTACTGCGAGCCACGATGACAGTCGATGCGACACGGCATCCAGACATCGCGGCCGCGATTCGGACGGCCCGCGATGCCGATCCGGGCTCGCGGACGGTTCGTCAGTACATCCGGCAGCTACTCCGGCGGCTTGTCGCGGTGGTCAACTGTTGGGAGCCAGCCGAGTGATGCCGGGCGACAATCAGGCCCACAGCGGGCGCCTTCAGCCCGCCGGCCAGGGCCACGAGCGGGGCGTTCATCTTGTGGGTCCAACCACGCGATACGATACCCGCGGCATCCACTGCGCGAACGTCTCGCCACGGCTGACCGAGTGGGTTCCGACCGTCCTCGAACAGCTTCGTGAGGCAAGCATCGAGGCAGTCCAAGGCCAGACGAGTCACACCGACGCGTGGCGGGCGAGTGCGTCGATACTCGACAAGACACTCCCTAAGTGGCACTCCCTAGAGGACACGTGGGACGACGCGACCGCGGAGGCGGTCGCGTACACGCAAGCGATCACCGACCTTGCGCTTGCCGACAGCGACGCAGCCACCACCTCGCGGTACCGCGAGCGGCGTCACAAGTCGCTGAGCGAGACCGTCGAGTCAGTTGGCACCGGCCGCGGCGCAGTCAACGCCGGCCTTGGAGCGCTCGTGAAGGGCCCGGTCGCGCTTCATCGGGAACTCGATCCGACCCCACGAGCGCTCACGTTGGTGCTTGATGGCCCAGCGTGGGCCGAACTTACAGACCGTCGGACCGGCGTCCGCGCACTCGCGGCAATCGCCGTCCTTGCGGACGGGTTCGACGTCCGGGTCGTCGCCTCGCCGGCACTCCAGCAGGAGCTCGCTCGTCGTTACCCGCAGTGGAGTGCGATCCATCTCGGTCTTACTGATAGCCGGGATCGGTCCCCCAACCAGGGACACCACAGTTCTGATGAGCCACTCGGCCCAACCGGCACCGCAGAGTCGGTATGGGAGGCGCTCACTGGACTCGCGTCCGCACCCGGGAAACGCCGGTTGCTCGCCGCGTTACGCGCCGACATTGGCCGCACGTACGCAAACCTCACAGAGGATCCCGGCCTTGACATTGAGCGCGGGACCATCGGTCGGTACGTTCTCGACTTGGAGTCGCGAGGGCTGGTCGCGATCGACCGGCGTCGGGAACACAACACAGTCACACTCACCGATCTCGGCGAGACGGCTGTCAGCGAGTGTCTCACGGCCGATTGTGAACTCCAGCATCCGGATCAGACCCAGTTGGAACACAGTCTTACCGCGACCACTCACGAATCAGCAAGTACAGTGTCGCCCCCGCGGGAGGCCTCGGGGACCACACCAACAACGGTCGAATCGTGGCTCGCGTCGACTGGCGACGCCGACGAGGGGTACGTCAAGGAGATCGACACCCACGATGCGGCGTCGATCCACCAGCGATTCACCGTCCCAGCGGAGCGGGGGGCGGTCACGCTCGTCGACGACCCGGTTGAACCGTTCGACGATGGTCGAGTGAGCTACCTCAGCCACCACGATGAGGAGTGTCTCGCGATCGTCCAGTGGGGCGGCCCACTTGCCACCCTGGGACGTCTCGCGGGCGTCTTACTCAGCGAGACGGCGCTGTCGGAGATCCTCACCCCGTCGCGACTCGGCGAGACGTTCGCGAACATTCACGGTGGCACCGGCGAGATTACCACCTCACCCGGCCGAACACTGCGTCGTGGGCAACAAGTCGGGTGGTTCAGCGAAGACGAGGAGGTGTACGCAGCGTGGCGTGATCGGATCGAGACGGTCCGCGACACACATCTCGCCCGCCTCAGTGCGCTTTCCGACAGCACCGACAGTGCCGCCCGTGGAGAGTTGTTCGAAGACCTCCACGGATTGGTCGCGACGGCCACCCAGCTGTACCACGCTGCTGGCGTCGATCTGACACTGACAGTCCGACTTCCAGACACTGAGCCATTCGTTCAAAACGAACGCAAGCGAGCCGACCTCTGTGACTTCATCCGGCATACGGTGCCGAAACAGTCGGTGTATGGGGTCCACTCTGGCTACCGGATGTTGTTCGAGAGACGCCCGGCAAAGCTGAAGCGTCGACTCCCGTACGATGTCGAGGCCGGCGCCTCAATGGAGTTGACCGCGTCGTGGGTCATTGCGGGGCCGACGGCGACTACACTCCAGACAGCCATCACCGAGGCGCTTCGCGACGAACTCGACACGCTTCGAGAAGCGATCGTGACCGGTGACGAGCAGGCGCCGTCACTCTCTGTGCCCGTTCGCGACGGTACGACATACGCGTCGATCCGGGAGATCGTCGACGAGCTCGCAGCGGAGTACGACACTGGGTGGACGTCGCGTGAACGGCGCGAACTCACCCGGTGCTGTCTCCGGTCGTTCGGTCGGGATGTCCCGCATCGAGCGAGCCCGTACGACGCGGTCACCTGTCTGATTCGGGCACTCGACAATCCTCGTCGCGAGTGGGAGCCAGCAGTCCTCAGGGCGGCGACAACGCTTCCAAGCAGTCGGTTCCGCCCAGACCTCCCACCAACGGCGACAAAGCTCTATGCGGCGCTGCTACGGGCGCCAGAACCAGTTGGTCGCCAGGAGCTCATTGAGCGCGCCGACATCTCGGCAAGTAGCTACGACCGTCGTATTGGAACCGTCAGCGAACTTCCTCGTATCCGGCCGACAACGGTAGCTGGCCACCGCAAGTGGGATGCTGTAACCCAAGCGCTCGGGTGCGGAAACCCGACAGAGCCACACGCACCCCGACAAACCTTCAGCAATCCTTCGGCAGTAGGCCATCCCAGCGTCGCGTCGACGGCCACGATCAACGCTCTGGGAGAGCAGCCGCTATTGACCAGTAATCGGAGCGTAGGGGTCCAAACCACGCTCACGTCGGGGCCACTCACACACCGAGAGTGCGGGAACCACCGCCGCAGGAGAGCCCTTTGGCGACCCATAGGCCAGCAGAGAAGATTACACCGAGAACCACACGCGGTGGCGGGTAGGTATCGACTTACCAGCCTCGATGCCCTGAGCACACCGGCCACCGCGATCATAGAGGGCAGTCCTACCAAATCCGGTGCGAGAAGCATCGCTCGCGAAATTGCCACACAAGCAGCTACACACCACGCAACCAATGATTAGAAGACACAACCGCGAGGGCCCAGTATGGGAAGACGCAGAGATCGACGAATCAGATATGATCAATGGGGTGCCCCATCTCACCGCAGTGGAATACGAACGAGAACAGGAGTTCAAACAACACATCATCTCGCTCCTCAAAGCACACGACTGGAACGTAGACACGGAAGTGTTAGACGACGAACGAAGGGGTCGCGTTGATATTGTTGCGGAACACCCAGCCGTCGGCTGTGTCGCAATCGAGGTTAAGCGGACACGTAACTACACGACGCGTCACATCGCCGAAGGATTTGCACAGATACTGAACTACCGGTCATACACGTACAGTGATCATGACATCGATTACTGGGCCTTAGCGCCAGGCTTTGATGGGGAGATCCGTCCGTACAGGAATCGGAGAAAGCGTCACATACAGGTGCGAAACATGTTTCGGCGGACGCTCGCTGAACTCAAGCTTGGGATGCTCTCTCGCCGACGAGAGGCAATTGCCTTCGGGAAACAGTTGGACTGGTGTATCCCCTTGCGTGATCCTGAGACGATGACCGAAGACGATCTTGACACGATTAACGAAAAGATCGCCAGTCGTGAGTGGGACGCAAGTGGGTATGATCCCAGACAGTAGGCGAGGACAGCAATCGACTTCGTACTAAAGTCCAGAAGGCACCCGGAACTCGCTGCTACGCGTTCGGTTCAGCGTGTATCAGGTCGGACAACTCAAACAGTCGAACATCGTCACGGGCGTCAGCGGTATTTTTGAGGTCGTCAGTGTACCCGGACCGGCTGAACAGGACGTACAGCGTCTCCCCGTCTGCTGGTTCGTCTGACCATCGGACTTCCGACGCTGTCCGTTCAAGATCAGTGAGCACACCCTCACTTACAGGCTGGGAGGTGAACTTACACTCACCAGCGACACGCCCCGGCTCAGTGAGACCGAGGACATCTAGTTCGTGTTCTTTGAACCACCACTGACCGACATCACTGAACCGTCGGTCAACGAGATGTGGGAGTGCCCGTTGGCAGAGTCGTTCAAACAGCGGACTCACATAATCAGCTACCTCTGGAGCAACCACTTCGTCGTACGCAGTGTCACCAAGTATCCGAAGCTGATCCTGATTGCCGTAGACGAACCGGAACCAGAACCGGAACAACGGCGCTGCGATACGATATCGGCCACGTTTCGATGCTGTCGGTGACGCAGTGACTGGGATGTGGCGCTCAACAAGACGGAGTCGACGAAGCTTCTGTAGGTACGTGCTGAGTGACCCAGATTCTATCCCGGCCATGCCTGCGACTTCGTTCGGGGCCCGTCGTCCGTGAGCCAAGGCACGGAGAATACTGAAGTACGTATTCGGCTGTCGGAGTTCGGTTCGAAGGAGAAATTCCGGTTCAGAGTAAAGGAGGGACTGTTCTGAGAGGATGCCCTGCTGGACGTTCGTTCCTAACGTCTCATCTGGGTCTATCGTTTGGAGATAGTAGGGTGTACCCCCATAGATTGCCCACATAGTGATAGCTGTCTCCGGGTCATAGCCTGGGAAGAACTTGCGTGCGTCAGCGACATCGAGGGGTTTGAGATCGATTGTTGCTGTCCGTCGCCCGTACAGTGGCGCGCTTCCTGAGAGCACCTTATTTTCCATGACACTGATCGAAGAGCCGACCAGGACAAGCGTCATTCCCGTCTCTTGGAGCTTGGTATCCCAGACTCGCTGGATTCGTGACGGGAGCGAGTCATCCTCCTCAATAAGGAATGGAAACTCATCGATTACCACAATCGCGTTCTCTTCACCGAGTGTTTCAAGAATCGCTTCCCAGTCACGGCGGACGTTCTGTAACGAGGGGAATTGTGCTGTGGCAGTTTCGACGAACTGTTCGAGTTGATTCTGTGCCGTGGACTCAACTGCTTGGTAGTATACAGCGTCTTCCCGATCAGCGATGGATTGGCGGACGAGTTCGCTTTTGCCAAGGCGCCGACGGCCGTAGATAACGACAAGGTCTGCGGTTTCGGACTCGTAGCAGTCCGTGAGTTGTTCACGTTCGACGTCCCGATCCACGAATTGTTCCATACACCTGATCGTAGTTCCATCTAAATAGAAGTCCCGATTTTGGAAGTCGCGATTTCAGAAATCTAGATTTCTACTTTTCGCACGGGAGACACACCCAATTTGAGACGACCAATTCACTATCGCTCTTATGTAGAACT
>NZ_NHNZ01000207.1:0-5461 GCF_002727095.1 Halorubrum sp. C191
GCTGCGTCCGTCCGAGGCGTCCTCCGGCTTGCCGTCGGGATTTATGCCGTCGCCGCGACAGCACGACGCATGGAGATTCTCCACACGTGTCTCAACGTGGCGGACGCCGACCGCGCCGCGGACTGGTACGTCGAGCAGCTCGGGTTCGAACGCGCTTGGGAGTTCACGACCGCCGACGGCGACACGCGCAACGTGTACGTCGCCGGCGACGGCGGCGTCGAGTTCCAGCTGTCTGACACGGACGGCGCGGCGCCGAGCGCGGACGGCGACCGCTACGACCACGTCGCCGTCGGCGTCGACGACGTGGACGCCGCGTTCGAGACGATCGACCACCACGGCGTCGTGAAGGAGCCGGGCGACCAGCCGGAAGCGGGGGCCCGGACCGCCTTCGTGAAGGACCCGGACGGCCACGTCGTCGAGCTGATCGAGCCTCTGTGAGCGGTCGGGCACCGAAGGCGGCGGTGCGTCCGGACCGGACGACGCGCGTACTTCGGCGGTCACCACCCGTCGTCGTCATCGCCGGGCCACACGTCCACGTCGACGTCGTCGAAGAACGCGGACGGTCCTCGACGACCGCCCAGACCAGCACCGTGATCAGCGCGAGAACGAAGAGGCGGCCGAACCGCCCCGCGTCCTCCGTTCCGAGGGCGTGGCCGAACGGCACCGCGTAGCCCACCCACACCAGCAGCCAGCCCCATCGCCTGTTCGCCTCCGTCCCGTGGCGCGGAGCGCCACGTACCCGAGCCCGGCGACGGCGACCGTCACGGGGAGTCCCGGGAGCGAGGAGAGCCGAAAGAGCCAGAACGCCGCGACGAACGTCGACACCGCGACGACGTGGTGAACGAGCGCTCCCCACCTGCCGTCACCCATACTATTAGCGTGGCTCCGAATCGCAAAAAAAGCGGACGCCAGAACAGGGAGTGCGGCGCGCGACTCCTTACAGGATCCCGGCGGCCTCGGCCGTCTCGACGATGTCTTGGGCCATCTTGTTGGTCGCCTCGTCGACCATCTGGCCGTCGACGCTCACGGCGCCTTTGCCCTCCTCCATCGCCTCGGCGTAGGCGTCGACGATGCGCTTGGCGCGCTCTGCGGTCTCCGGGTCGGGCGCGAACACGTCGTTGCCGATCTCGATCTGCGATGGGTGGATCGCCCACTTGCCGTCGCAGCCGATCATGTTGGCGCGCTCGGCGGACTGCCGGAACCCGTCGGCGTCCTCGATGTCGGCGTACGGGCCGTCGAGACACGGCAGGCCGGCCGACTTCGCCGCCGAGTTACACTCGGAGAGCGCGTGGTGCCAGTAGTGGCCGGGGTACTCTGGGAACTGGCCGATGTCGAGCCCGGGCGTGCCCATCGCCGCGGAGTAGTCTCCCGGCCCAAAGATGATCGAGGAGAGCCGGTCGGAGGCGTGCGCGATATCGTGGACGTTGTGGATCCCCTCGCCGTCCTCGATCTGGGGCTCGAGGCCGATGGCGCCGACCTCCAGCCCGTTGTTCACCTCGACCTGCCGGAGCAGGTTCTCGACGGTGTGAATGTCGCTGGCGGACTTCACCTTGGGGATGATGATGTCGTCGATGGACTCGCCCGCGGCGCCGACGACGGTGATCACGTCGTCGTACCACCACTCCGTGTCGATCCCGTTCATCCGGAAGCTGAGGACCTTGTCGCTCCAGTCCTCCTCGCGGGCCGCCTCGATGAGGGGCTCGCGGGCGTCCGGCTTGGCGTTGGGAGCCACGGAGTCCTCGAGGTCGAGGAACACCTCGTCGGCGTCGCTGTCGGCGGCTGAGTGCATCATCTTCTCGTCGCTCGCCGGGGTCGCGAGCTGCGTCCGGCGAAGGGTAACGTCCGTCATCTGTGTCGAATCTATCACGCTCGTCCATGAAAATAAAGCTACCTTACGCGGGGTATTTTCGCCGGGTCGAAAACGAGTTAACGGCTACCGAGCCGCGGTCGCTACGGCTTGACCAGCACCTTGATCGCCTCGCGCTCGTCCATCAGCCGGTACCCCTCGGCGACGCCGTCGAGGTCGACCGTCTCGGTGAAGATCGGCGCGGGGTCGAGCGTTCCCTGTAGCACGTCGGCCATCAGCTCCTCGGCGTATGCGCGGACCGGGGCGACTCCGCCCGCGAGCGTGACGTTCTGTCCGAACATCCCGAACACGTCGAGCCCCTCCTCCTCGACGCCGTAGGGGACGCCGACGTACCCGATCGTGCCGCCGGGACGGACGGCGTCGATCGCGGTGTTCATCGCGCTCGCGGCGCCGACGCACTCCATCACGTGGTTCGGCCCGCCGTAGGTGAGCTCTCGGATCCGCTCGACCGCGGCCTCACCGCGCTCGGAGACGGTCTCGGTAGCGCCGAACTCCTCGGCGAGTTCGAGCCGGTCCTCGTGGTGGCCGACGGCGACGATGCGCTCCGCGCCGAGCCGACGCGCCGCGAGGACGCCGCAGAGCCCGACCGCGCCGTCGCCGATGACGGCCACGGTCGACCCCGCCTCGACGCCCGCGCTGACCGCAGCGTGGTGGCCGGTGCCCATCACGTCGGTGAGCGGGAGCAGCGAGCGGAGCGTGTCCTCGTCGTCGGCGTAGCGGTCGGGCACGCGCACGAGCGTCCCGTCGGCGTGGGTCGACCGGACGTACTCGCCCTGTCCGCCGCCGTTGTCGCCGCCCCAGGAGTCGCCGTTCTCGCAGGAGGTGTGGAGCCCCTTCCGGCAGAACTCGCACTCGCCGCAGGAGATCGCGAACGGCGCGAGCACCCGGTCGCCGGGCTCGACCGAGGTGACGGCCTCTCCGACCGCCTCGACGATCCCCATCGGCTCGTGGCCGACCGGGGAGCCGGGGTCGCGCTCGCTGTCGCCGCGGTAGAACCAGAGGTCGGAGCCGCAGACCGCGGTGTGGGTCACGCGGACGATCGCGTCCGTCGGCGCCTCGATCTCGGGCCGGGGTCGCTCTTCCACGCCGATGTCGCCGGGACCGTTGAAGACGGCTGCTCGCATACAGTTCGCTTCCGGCGCGGGCGGCAAAAATGAGAGGGTGACGGAAGTCGCTCGGGCGCGGACCGACCGACCGATCAGCCAGCGGTGCCGTTCGTCGGCGGCTGGCCGGGCCCCGGCTGCGTCGGGCCCGTGGATCCGCCGTCGCCGGGCGGCGTCCGGTCGTTCGTCACGAGGAAGTCCGCGAGGTTACCGATCAGCGCGTCGTTGTCGGCGCGCCTGGCGTTGTCCGGCGACAGGAAGTCGCTGTCGCCGATCATGACGACCTCGTCGTTGCGGACTAACAGCGGCGCGTCCGTGGGCGCGCGCGTCGTCGAGAGCTCGCTGCCCTCGATCGGGCGCAGCACGTCGGTGCCGCCGGCCGGCGTCCCGACGGGCGTCGCCGACGGGAACACCGCGCGGTCGACGCCCTCGGTCAGCGACGCGTCGCCGGTCGCCTCGGCGTACACGCGCTGGTAGTTCAGGTCGTTCTCTTCCATGTTGTACACGTACCCACTCTCGGTCGTGACGTCGAGCGTCGCGTCGAGAGACGCCGCGCCCGGCTGCGAGTACGCCGCGTCGGGCTCGGTGGCGAGCACGACGTGACCGCCGGACTCGACGAACGACTCGATCGCGTCGATCTCGTCCGGCTCGTAGTCGGTCCGGAACGTCACGAACGCGTCGGCCTCGGCGAGCCGCTCGCCGAGCTGGGTCGTCTCCTCGGCGCCGGGCCGCGCGGGCCGTCGCTGCTGGTCCGGATCGGGGACGTACACGCCCACCTCGTGACCGTTCTCGATGAGCGCGTTCGCGAGCGGCCGGATGTCCCGGTCGGCGACGCCGCCGCCGCCGAGCCCGATGAGGCTGAAGGGGAGCACCGGACGGGCGGTGGCCGGTTCGACGCCGGGGTCGACGAGGACGGTCTGGGAGCCGGCCGAGGCGTCCATCTCGACCGTCGCCTGCCCGGGCGTGTCGTTCGCGATCAGGTCTGGGTTCTGGTAGTGGTCGTTCTGGATCGCCGGTGCGGGCGCGGCGCCGTCGGCGGTCACGTAGCCGGCGATCGCGGCGCCGCCGGTGACCGCCGCGAGGGTCACGACGAACGCGGCCGCGAGGGGGGCGACGCGGGTCACGCGCCAACACCTCCGCTGAGCCGCGCCGTCTCGTTCCCCGGCGTCCCGCGCTCGGTCGAGGCCGCGCCGCCGGTCCGCACGTCGGTCTCGGAGAACCGCTCGATCGTGTCGACGTGCGGGACGGCGGGCGTGTACACGTACGTCGAGGGCATCGGCTTCACGTCGGCGTACCCGGGGTCGTTCGCGTGGATCGCGACGATCCCGGTGTCGGTCCGGACGAGGAAGGGGATGCCGAACTCCTGTCCGGTCTCGCGGGTGTCGACCGTGTACTCGCCGAGTTCCTCCTCGGTCGCAGCCGCGTGAATCGCCTCGTTGAGCGAGCCGATCTCATCGGCGAAGCCGTTCTGAACGGCCTCGGTACCGAGGTAGGTGTCGGCCTTCGCGACCTCCTCGCGGGGCATCTCGAACTCGTCGCTACGCTCGGCCATCATCGCGTTGATGAACGTGTCCGCGAGCGTCTGTTGTTCGGCCCACGCCTGCGTCGGGTTGCTTCCGGCCTTGTCGGGGCCGCTCGGTCCGAGCGCGGTCGACGACGCTCGGGGCGCGGGAGCGTTCAGGCCGATGCTGCCGACCGTCGAGGTCGGGAGCACGTAGATCTCGTCCGCAGGCGCCATCGCGTAGTAGCCGCCCGAGGCGCTGATCGACTGGACGCTCGCGATGACGGTCATGTCATCGCTCGTCCGCTGGACCGCTTTGTACATCCGCTCGGAGGCGACGGGCGCGCCGCCGGGCGTGTCCAGCTTGAGGACGACCGCGCCGACGGACTCGTTGGCGCGGATGTCCGCTAGTTCGCTCTCAACGTCGTCGGCGAGGGCCGTGTTGACGGGCCCCTCTATCTCGACGACGGCGACGGTATCACTCGGTTCGTTTGTCGCCGCGTACACGCTCGGAGCGAGCACGGCGCCGACCAGAGCCGCGGCCAGCACGACGACAGCCACCTGCTGTCGCGACGTGAGGGCCGTGGAGGGCTTGTCTGCTGACATCGCCGTCTTATACGATCGGCAACTGTATGATAAAAACAACGACTCCGGGACGACGACGCCGCGAGCGACGGGGGCGAGACGGGTGGGCAAACCCGTCGCGAGGCCGGGAAGCGATCGCGCCCGTCGCCTACGGCTCCAAGACGACTCGGAACCGCGCCTCGTTGTCGGCCATCCGGTCGTACGCCGCGGCGACATCGTCGAGCGCGAACGTCTCGATCTCCGGCGCGATGTCGCGCAGGGCGCTGAACTCCAGCGTGTCCTGCGAGTCGCGGGCGTGCCCCGAGCCCCACCCCTCGACGGCGCCCCGCGTCCCGACCAGCTGCTGGGCGTCGACCGACACCGGCTCGCCGGGGATCCCGGCGACGATCACCGAACCGTCGACCC
>NZ_NHNZ01000148.1:0-13089 GCF_002727095.1 Halorubrum sp. C191
ACGACCCTGGCCGCGAGAAGCTCAAGCTATGAGATGGTTTCTATGACAGGCTCTCAAGAAGGAAACCGAGCTGGGCGACCAACACGCTACGCTCGCCTGTCATGAGGTTGCTGGGGTGATTAAGTCCTGCATCGAACGCCGAAAACAGGATAAGACGGCCACACAACCGCAGTTCACCAGCCGGTCGATGGTCTTTGACCGGCGAACACTCACCGTCTTTCCCGACCAAGGGAAGATCACGCTCACGACGCTAGGCGACCACTCTAGGGTCCACGCGGATCTCGCACTACCGGAGAACCCGGATGGATACCAGTACGACTATCTCACCGATGATGAGTGGGAGTACACTGAGTCCACGCTACATTACCGTAACGGTGAGTGGTACATCCACCTCGGGTATCGAACGCCAAAACAAGACGCTGATGAGTCAACGACGCAGTACGGAGCGGTACTGGGTGTTGACTTTGGCGTCAACCAGATCGCCGTCACCAGTACGGCACGATTCTTCGGTGCTGGTGAGCTGAACCACTATCGCCGCGAGTGTGAGCGTGTCCGTGGTGAACTACAGGGGACAGGCACGCAGTCGGCCCATCGCACGATTGAGCAGCTATCGGGCCGCGAACAGCGGTACGTAAAGCACGTCCTCCACAGTGTAGCGAATGGGATTGTCGAAGAAGCCCTCGCCCACGACTGCGCTGGGATCATCCTCGAAGACCTCAGTGACATCCGTGACGACTTGCCGTTCGCGCAATGGCACTCGGAGTGGGCCTTCCGGAAGCTCAAGGATTTCGTTGAGTATAAAGCCGAGTACGAGGGGTTGTTCGTGGATACAATCGACCCACGAAACACATCCAAGCGGTGCAACGAGTGCGGGTTCGTCCATGGTAAGAACCGCCACAGCGAAGCCTTCGAGTGCCGTCACTGCGGGAAACAGAATCACGCCGATTACAACGCAGCGAAGAACGTGGCAGAACTGTATCTCCGGCGGGGCCATCAGCCGCCCCGTGGGAGGAGTGTCAGTCAATACGCTCTGAAGTCAGGATCGCGGACGCCGAGTTAGGGCATACAGCCCTCACCTCTATGGGTTAGAGGCCGAGATCACTGACAAGCCCCACCCTCAACGAACGAGGTCGCTAGACCGAGTGAAGTAGGGTGGGGTCGTTGACGCCGAAACTTGAGCAGGAGTATCCGATCAGCGAGTTGGGTATCTTCGGATCGTATGCCCGTGGTGAACAAGAATCCGATAGTGATCTCGATATACTTGTCGCGTTCGACAAGCCAGTAACGTTATTCGATCTCGTTCGATTGGAAAACGAACTGGCGGAGGAGCTTGGTATTGAGGTCAACCTCGTGACGAAAGACTCGTTGAAGCCACGGATTGAGACTCGTGTCCGTGACGAGCTCGTCACCGTATGACAGCGGCTTTGGATCATCTCGATGACATCCTTGACGGCGTCGAGAACATCAAGGTAGTTTGCTCGCCACCTCAACGAGATCCTCCTCGGTCCGCCAGCAATAGAGCCGTTCCTCCTGGTCAAATAGTTCGAAGACACCGTCTTGCATCCAGCCAAACGGATGCTCCTCATCCTCGTACGTCCGCTTGAGAACATGACTTTTTGCGAAGTACTCAGTCGTCCCGACGAGCAATCCCTGTTCGACGAGGAAGTCACTTGGCTCCTTCTCGGCGACACCGACGAGATGCGTCACGATATCAGCAATCAGACAGAATTTTTGGATGCTGTTGTCCCATTCTCCACGGATATCGACCATTCGGAACGCGTACGCATCGGTGCGACGGTTGAGACGGTCTACCACTAAGTTCAGCCGTCGGATCGGATCTCGATCATAGTTCCCAAGGACGAAGTACGACCGATCGTTCTCGTAGGCCGGCGTCAACTCGCTCAAGGCGTGGAGAACTTCCTCATTGTCAGCTAGCGATATCTCCTCCTGATCAAGCTGGTCTTTGGCACTTTTGAGAACGTCACCAGGAACCGGCGACTCCTCATCAGGCATACTGTGAGGTTTTCATAGTAGAGAGATATAGTTTATGTCGTAAATTACCTTTTCAAGTACTTTGGGTTGTCGTAGCGTGATTTACTCGAGAGTAAACTACTTGTCGCCACGTCGTGTACTGTACGGTATGAGCACCGAGCTTGGGACTGCTGAAGAGATGGAGTCGCGTGAACTCGTCCACTTCGTCACCCAGCAGACGCGATTTTCCCTCATCAACAACATCCTCCAACATCCCGATCAGCTTCCATCGATGTACGAACTTGAGGAGCTCAATCCCAGCGTCAGCGACGCCACCGTCTACAAACACATCCAGAAACTGATCGACGCTGGTATGGTCAACGAAGTCGCCCTCGACGCCGACGAACGTCGACAAGGGTACCCGTGGAAATTCTACGGCCTCACTACGGAAGGGCGGGAGTTCCTCGACGGTCACAACCTCCTTGCAGCCGAAGAGACGCTCCAACAAATCTACGAGACAATCACAGACAAGTCTGAGAAGATGGTCAAGTACGAGAACGCACCACGCCCCACCGAGTCGTAGCTGTACAGGCGGTTCGAGGCGACTGTCTCGGGGCTTGACTCCGAGGCGATTCACTCGAGAGGAACTCTCGACGGGAAAGTTTCGCGTTGAGGTTGGCGTAGTACTGTTCGATCTGTTCGAGCTTGACCGCAACGACGCGTTCGTCAACCACGCAATCCATCCTCCGCTATCCGATCGATGACCGTACGCTGGTGCCGGCGAAGCGTCTCACGTTGCTCGTCAAATTCCGCCTCAATGTCTGTTTTGAACTGCTCGAAGGCCTGTTTATCGCCACAGAGTAGCTCGCCATTTACCACGTCGTGTGCGACATCCAGCGGGAGCGAGTCAATATCGGACACGTCGATGAACGGGCGATCCTCTCCTTGGAGCTCACCAGAGAGTACACACCGCTTTTTGAACCGGTCCCGTTCAGAACAGTCTGCTGTGAACTTGACCGCGATATCAAAATCTGATGAGTGCGTTACTGTTCCCGAAAGCTGTGATCCGAATACAACGGCGAAGACGATGTCCGGATCAGCACAGACCACATCCTTGAGAGCGGAGCGTATCTGTGACTGATCAGCATTCGGTTCCATACGAGGATCCTCATCGTATCATCACAAAAGAATTCCGCCAAGTCACATTCCAACACGGTACTGGTGGCATTCGTCTTTAGTTAATATCTTCAGTAATACTCGATAGCTGTGGTTTTCGCTCAAATACGGCCCAGCCACACCAGATACGGCAAGAAAACGCCGTTTGTGATGGTTGCTTATCGCTCGATCTCGCCGGTACTGGTGTCTCATCTGTGGCTTCTCCTACATCTAATACTGACAAGCATACTTTTGGGAATTGTATTACTATCAAGCTTAACTAAAGACGAATGGTACTGGTGGTAATGTGACCGGAAGCGCCCGCTCTCACCCGAAGTCGTAGTCGCTGTCGTGGGCGTCAACATACTCGTCGTTACCCGACCGATCCGGCGCGTAACCCGGGCCCTGCCCACCAGCGAAGAACACCAACGCCTCGATGTTGAGATCACTCTGTCGGATAAACAGCGGCGGCACACGATCTCGAAGTTCGCTCACGTGCGGCTCTCGGCGGGTGCGGAACGTTCCTCTCGGCGGTCGATGTTCGGTCAGTGGAGGGAGCGACTCCTTGGTGAGGTCGTCGATAGTAAGGATTCGGACATCAAGTAGTTGGGTGAGAGACCATGCTGGTGTGGTCAGGAAATGTGGGTAATAGTTATCTCAGGAAGTGAGTGTGCTGCCGGCTCAAATTCTGCGAAGGACTGATCATTCGTGAGAATAGTCGGTTTGCGGTCACGGTGCTCAAACGCCAACACAAGGATTGGAACGTCTTTTGGCTGGATGCCACAGACGCGGGCCAGTGTTCGCACTGTGGGCGCCGACCGCTGTTCTCGAAGAAGCGCATCGCTCGCATCACGACTTGATGGCGCTTCGATAAGGCCCGTCATCCGGGTGAGGCGTGTCACAAAATTGGTTTTGACAGCGTCTCGTTCTGCCGCAGAGAGGCCCTTCGTGCGATCGAATGCGGCGAACGCCTCTTGGAGCATATACGCACTAATCGCCGATGTTGTCTCACCGCGATCGATTGCTGTCAGCAATTCGGTTGCCTGTTCGTTGGTTCGCAGTGTACCGAATACCCACAGATTCGTGTCAAGGATCTTCACGAATCAGATCCGTACACTTGTGTGGCCGTTTCCTCACGGGCCTCTTCGATGGCCCGTTCAAGATCGTCTGCATCGACTTTCTCGCCGAGTGCCGTGAGCTCGTCATCGATATCGGCATCTGATTGGTGGCTCTGCTCAGCCTGCGCGAGTAGTTGCTCTAGGCGAAGCGCAGTGATTGCTGTGTCGTCATTAAGTTCGCGAAGATGCGACCGGCAGGCTTCCTTGATGAACTCGCTTTTATTGGTGTAAATACCTGTCTCATCAAGGAACCGCTCGATCTCGGTATCTAATTCAACCGGGAATTTGACACTGACACTCGCGTACTTCATGGTAGTACGATGGTATTACAATTAAATAAGTCTATGGCACCGATGAGGTGTGACCTCCCCAGCGTCCGCTCTTACCCAAAGTCGTAGTCGCTGTCGGCGGCCTTGACGTACTCGTCGTTGCCCGTCCGGTCCGGCACGTAACACGGACCGTGATCCGCGATGTGGAAGACAGGGGCTTCGATATCGAGGCTGCTTCGACGGTGAACCAGAAGCGGGAGCCGGTCACGCACGTCGTGGATGAACGGTTCCCGCCGTACGTGGAGCGTTCCACTCGGCGGCCGGCGTTCGGTCAGCGGCGGGAGTTGGCCTTTGTCGAGATCCTGTTCGGTGACGATCCGCACGTCGAGGAGTTGGGCTAACCGCCACGCACTCGCACTGACACGGCGGGAGACAGCGAGGACGGGCATTGCCCGCATGAGCGCGGCCCGCAGCGCGACTGCTTCGACGGCGTCCCGCTGGACCGGGACTTGGTGCCAGTCTTTACACTCGACGACGAGGAAATCATCAGGGTCACCACGGAGGTCGTCCCGTCGGGCAATTACGTCGGTTTCGAGCCCGAAACAGTACTCGTTGCGGGCCGTCCTGTACCCCCACTGTTCGAGTGTCTCGGCGACCCGAGTCTCGAGCCAGCGACCGTTGGTTGGATCGTGGTCCGGATCCTCGCCGTCGGGGGTTCCCACGGTGTCAATTTCGTCCGTGAAATCGGGGGTGTCGTTACCTATCTTTCTACGAGGAGAGAATCCCGGCGTTTACGCCGGGAGTGAATCCGACAACGCTGACCCAATCCATCACGGACGGCAGGTTGGATATTCCACACACATCCACACCATTAAGTTAGTTTGTCTACATAGTCTATGTATGGCGATTAAGGCCATACGTACCTACGTTGGTTCCATCCAGAACCACCAACAGGTCTGTGATGGTCTTGATTCGCTCGGAGACTCCGCCTCGAAGATCTGGAACGTCGCACGATGGACAGCCGACCGTATCTGGGACGCAACCGGCGAGATCCCAAACGGTAGTGTGCTGAAATCGTACATGAAGAACCAGTCGTGCTGGAAAGATTTGAACGCACAATCCAGTCAGAAAGTCATTGAAGAACTTTCTGACGCTTTCCAGTCATGGTTCGATCTGCGACACAACTCCAGTGAGGCGAATCCGCCCGGCTACCGCAAACACGGCGACAGCCGACCACGTTCCACGGTCACGTTCAAAGAAGACGGGTTCAAACACGACCCTGAGAACAACCGCGTCCGACTCTCGAAAGGTTCGAATCTGAAAGAACACTTCTCAGACTTCCTGCTTTGCGAATACCAGACTCGACCAGACGTTGATCTCTCGGAAGTCAACCGCGTACAGAACGTCCGGGCAGTCCGGAACGGTGACGAATGGAAACTCCACTTCGTCTGTAAGATCGAACTCGAAACAGCGGAGTCGACTGGCGACGGCGTGGCAGGGATCGACCTCGGAATTACGAATCTCGCAACGGTCGCGTTCCCGGATGAATACGTCCTATACCCCGGCAACTCGCTCAAAGAAGACAAACACTACTTCACCAGAGCCGAGTACGACACCGAGGGAGAGAACGGCCCGTCAGCGCAGTCGATGTGGGCACGTCGGAAGCTCTCCGAACGTGAGACACACTTCTATCACACGCTGACGGACGCCATCATCACGGAGTGTGTCGAACGCGGTGTCGGCACGCTCGCGGTGAGTTGGCCTGAAGACGTCCGAGAATCGGACTGGGGCAAAACCGGGAATAAGAAACTACACTCATGGGCGTTCGACCGCATCTACCAGTACCTCGAATACAAAGGCGAGATGCGCGGTGTTGCGGTGCTGAAAGAGAACGAGTGGAACACCTCGAAAACGTGTTCGCGATGTGGAGACGACACGAAGTCGAACCGTGTCGAACGTGGGCTGTACGTCTGCTCGTCGTGCGAGTTGGTAGCCAACGCGGATTGTAACGGGGCGGAGAATATGCGTCAGAAGATAACTCCGAGTCCTCACGGCGAGGATAGGAGTAACGGCTGTGTGGCACAGCCATCGACACACTTGTTCGACCGCGAGAGCGGGACGTTTCACACGAGAGAACAGGTCGTGTCGTAGACCAGCAAATATCCCACCTGCGGTACGGGAAGCCTCGCCGTTTACGGCGAGGAGGATGTCACGGTCGGACCATCTGATCAATCACATCCGCAACAAGCTGTATCCCCTCATCAGTGAGGGTCCCAGACGGGAGATTATCTCGGATCGACGATAGTGGAATCGTATAAATCGCCCACGGCATCACATAACTCGTCTTCCGCAGCTCCACCCCTTCAAGTACGCCGTCGGGCAACCGTGTAACCTCGTATGAGTACTCGGCCTGTGTGGTCAGGCATACAACCGTGGCTTCTTGCTCAACGTACGGCCGATCAGCATCGGATATCACGATTACTGGGCGCGGATTGCTATGTGCCCCGGTTGGATCCGCAGCAAACACGAGACTGCCCTGCGGGTAGTAGTACGTCATGTGAGGGGTATGCGGTCTAATCCCACCGTGTTACTCTCTGTCACCGGACGCTGAGTCAGCGTCAGTGTTACTCTCCGTTGTTGAAGGAGCAGCGGTGCTGTTGACCCAGTCCGCGGGTGCTGGTTCCTCCCCGGACTGATTCTCTTCGGTGTCAGCGCGATCACGTGGGATCTCTCTTCGTGCGCCCGCACCAGTTTGTTCAACGTCATCTGGAGTGAGACCCGGCTCTGGGTACCGATCCGCCATCTCGTCAAGTTGAACGAGGCTCCGTGCGAACCGCCTCACGTCATCCCGTCGCTCAAGTCCGTGGTAGAGACCATCATTCGTTTTGCCGATCAGTCCGTCATCATGGAGGCGAGATAGCGTCGTCGACGTGGTGCCGCGCGGCAGATCAAGTGCGTTTTGTATCTCTGCCGGCGTGTACGCAAGGTTCGTATTCCGATAGAGGAGTTTGACGATTGCGGCTTTGTTTGTGCCCGGGCGGATATTGATCGCGTCGTCCGGGTCGTGTCTTCGAAGATCGATGGGCATGAGTCCAACTGTATGTGTTTGTATGCGTTTGTAATATATAAGTATCATGGTGGTCAGATTTGTGTGACCGTAAGGAGGCATATTCAGGATACCCTACGAAAGGTCGTGTACCCCCTCTACCACCGTACCTACCCGAACTCGTAGTCGCTGTCGGCGGCCTTGACGTACTCGTCGTTGCCCGTTCGGTCCGGCACGTAACACGGACCGTGATCCGCGATGTGGAAGACAGGGGCTTCGATATCGAGGCTGCTTCGACGGTGAACCAGAAGCGGGAGCCGGTCACGCACGTCGTGGATGAACGGTTCCCGTCGTACGTTGAGCGTTCCACTCGGCGGCCGGCGTTCGGTCAGCGGCGGGAGTTGGCCTTTGTCGAGATCCTGTTCGGTCATAATCCGCACGTCGAGGAGTTGGGCTAACCGCCACGCACTCGCAGTTACGCGGCGGGAGACAGCGAGGACGGGCATTGCCCGCATGAGCGCGGCCCGCAGCGCGACTGCTTCGACGGCGTCCCGCTGGACCGGGACTTGGTGCCAGTCTTTACACTCGATGACGAGGAAATCGTCAGGATCACCACGGAGGTCGTCCCGTCGGGCAATTACGTCGGTTTCGAGCCCGAAGCAGCACTCGTTGCGGGCTGTCCTGTACCCCCACTGTTCGAGTGTCTTGGCGACCCGAGTCTCGAGCCAGCGACCGTTGGTTGGATCGTGGTCCGGATCCTCGCCGTCGGGGGTGCCCACGGTGTCAATTTCGTCCGTGAAATCGGGAATGTCGTCACTCATCGGTTGGATCCTCGACGGTGTCAGCGGCGTCTGCCTGCTGGGCTGCCTGTTCGAGGGCTGTCGCGATCGTTTGGGCTTCTGTCGGTGTGAGTACGGCGAAGGTGACCTCGCGGTCATCGCCGAAGCCGAGAAGGACACACGACCCCTCAGTGATGTCGGTGCTGTCGGTGCTGACCTGGATACTTCCGTCCGTCGCTGTCGGGCGATCGCGTCTGATCGTGGTTTCGAGATCGAGTGTTTGGTCGCTCACTATTGGTCACCCCCATTCGGGAGCTGTGTTTGTGGCGTTGCGACTGCTGTCGTCGGATGTGGTGTCGGTGTCATGGTATTTGGGTGGTCTTGGGTGGCTGGGAGCTGGTGGGCGTGGCTGTTCGGCTGTCGGCTCTGGTTGGTGGTCGTCATTGGACGCGTGGTGTAATCGGTGTCGCCGCTGGGGGTGGGGATCGAGAGTGGTGGGCGTCTGTCCCATCCCCCGCGATCGTCTCTCCCCGTGTGGTCGGGGGGAGAGCTGTTCGGCCCAGCGGGTCTGGTTGATTGTCGATACGTCACCAGCGGTGCGGACCGATCGCTGTTCGCCGGGAGCCACGCCGTTACTGGGGGTGTCTTCGGGTGTGGCGTCGGAGTCGTCGTGGTCCACCGGCGGTGACCCCCTTGTTGGACGGGCGTGACGCGCCCGAGATCGCGGACATCGCTCAGGCGACGGTCATAGCTGCTCGCGGAGATGTCTGCTTGCTCGATGAGCTCTGAGCGGCCGAGTGGGCCGTCGGCTCGCAGCAAGGTGGCATACAGTTTGGTGGCTGTCGGCGTGAGCTCGGGCCGGAAGCGCTCCGGTGGGAGGGTGGCCGCTGCGCGTTCGACCGCGGCCAGCGTCGGCGTTCGAGACTCGTTCAGCGCTTGTAGGAGGCTCACCACGACGTCGTACGGACACGCCCTTGAGGTGTCCGCCGGGCCGAACGAGCGCAGACACAGCCGCACGAGTCGCTGGCGCTCGCGGGGTGTCCACTGGGCGTCGTGGGTCATCGCGACCTCGTCGATCACCCGCCGGATGGCGGGGTAGGTCGTCCCGTCGACGACCGGGATTTCGAGTGTCGGTGCGGTTTCGGTGCCGTCAGCGATCGCTTCCCGGACCGTCGTGAGTTCGCTCGCGAGGGCGGCGGTGATGTCGTCGTGGAGCTCCGTGATCGTCGGGCCGGCAACCACCCACGACATGGTGAGATCCATCGTCGCGTCGTGGTCCGTTTCGGCGGGGAGTCGCCGGCACAGCTTTGCGGGCCGGTCTTCGAACAGCATACGGTAGCCCGAGTGAATGCCGTAGACGGACTGTTTGGGGGCAGTTTTGGCGAGGAACTCACAGAGGTCCTGGAGGTGGGTGGGGTTGCGTGCGAGGGCGTCGGTATCGGGCACTCTGATTGTGGTCGTGAGATCGATACCGGCTGCGTGATACAGCTGGGTCGCTGAAGCGATCAGCCCGTGGAGATCTTCGAAGAGGTTGGTGCGGGCTGCCGTGTCGTCGCTGTCTGTGAGTTCGGCGACCTGTGCGAGGAGTCGGTCTCGAACCGTTGTGATTCGGTCGCGCCACGCTCCGTAGGTGGTTTCGGCGTCGCTATACCAGCCGACCTGGTGGCCACGGCGGAGGATGCGGTCCGTGGGATACGTCTGGGTGCCGTCATCGATCGCTTCGAATTCGCGACCGAGTCGTGATGGGGAGAGGATTTTCGAGAGGGCTTTCTCGCTCAGTAAGGCGCCCGCGAGACGTCCCAGGGTGGCGAGGGGCCCGCCCCACTGGAGCACGACGAGGGTTTCATCGTTGGTGTGGTTCAGGTACGCGACGCGGCCGTCGTCGAACGAGTGTAACTGGTCGTCGACGAGCGTGATGGCATCGTCATGCGCGATAGTGCTGAATCGCTCGTGGAGGCTGGTTGGAGCGTTCTCAGGGTCGGTAAGCCACTGGACGTAGTCGGCGTCTGCGTCGGGGTCGCCAGTTGTCGCCACTCGCTCGTCGAGGGTGGGTGTCTCTCCGCCGGCCCGGCGGGGCGACACTGTACTTGCGGATTGCTGAGGGGTCGCAGTAAGACACCCATCGAGCCGGCGCTGATCCGGGTGGACGAGGTCGTTGTTGTCGTCGAGACACTGCTGGACGGCCAACTCTCCGAGGTCGGTGAGTTGGACGGTGTTGTGCTGACCGCGGCGGTCGATAGTGACCAAGTCACGAGCTTCGAGATCGAGGATATATCTGCTAATGGTACCCTCAGCGACATCGATCGCGTGGTCGTTGGCGAGATCGCGGTAGCTCCGGGCGTATTTTGTCTTGAGGTTCCCGAGGAGGCGGCGTTTTCCAGGTTCGGTATCGAGATCACGGATGGCCTCCCACGCGGCTGCGGCAGTCTGGGCGTGGTTAGTGTGGGGGGACCGATCCCGGCTAGCAGTAAGATCGAGGTGACACTCGGTCCAGATGGGATATCGCTTCGAGAGATGTCGGTAGACTCTCGAGGAGGCGACAAGTCTGACGTCGAACCCGTCGGCGAGCACGGCAAACGCCGCGAGTGCGCGGACGCCCGTGCGGCGGTCTGTAAGGGAGGTCCACGCGTCGCCATCTAACAGGAGGGTGAGGACGGTCGGTTGGGCGTCAAGTTCACGATGGAGTGCGACTGGTCCTTTCGCGAGTGCCCCGAGGTCGGCGTTGACTGGACCGCGGCCCGTGCCGATGCTGGTGACTGTATCGGTGAGATTAGTGTATCGCTGTTGGTGGTACGGACTGAGCGTGCTGGTGGGTTCGTCTTCGTAGGTGAGCGCGAGTGTCGTGATCGCGCGGGTGTACGCGACGGCTTCAGCGACGTCGTCGGCCCATGGGTTGTCCGCGTTCTGCCACGCTGGCAGGATTTTCGCGAGGATCTGGGAGCTCCTCCGCCACGGATCGGTGGTGGCGTACTCGCGGATGGTCCGTTCAGTGTGCGGCCGGAGTTTGCTGAGGAGCTTTGGTATCCACTCGGTCAGCCGGGGTGAGACCGCTGGACAGGTGATCCCCTCGGTGGAGATGTCTGTGGTGTGGCTGACAAGCCGGACCCCTCGCTTGCGGGCCGCGGGCTGGTGTGTTCCCACAGCTGATCACCTGCTGGTGGTGGGTTGGTGGATCAGATCGGCCAGCATTACTCCGGCCTCTCGGGTGGGGAGCCCCCATCAGACAGGGCGTGTTCGCGTATAGCGGTGAGAAGCGGGGTTGGCTCCCGCTGTCTCGGCTGGGTTGGATCTCGTGGTGTTGGGGCCTCGGGGTGGACGTGTGGCTCGACGGTCGTCGTGGGACTCGTGACGACCGGGGTCGGATCGAGGAGGACGAACGTTGTCGATTGCGTTTGGATGTCTGAACACGTCCCGATGTGGCCCGTGAGGACGTACTCGCGAACACCGCGGGTGAAGACGGTCGGGTGTTCGTGAACATCCGCCCCGCACATGATGTAGCCAATCTGGTACGCGGGCTCGCCGGCCGCGCGATAGGCGTAGGCGGTGATGTCGTCGCCCTCGCGGAGCGGTTGTCCGCAGACTTGGCAGATCGGGTCCTCGGTGTCGAGTGCGATGCGGGTGAGCTGGGAGAGATCTGCGACGTGTGGGTCATCGTGTCGCGTCATTCGTGGCCGCCCTCCGTGTTGGTGGCAGCTTGCCACGCCTGGCGCGCGGCGAGTGCGCGGCGGCCCGACTCGGTGAGTCGGTACTGGGAGTCGTGGGTGTGTTTGGTGACGAAGTCACGTTCGACGAGTTCCTCGAGGACGGTACAGACGCGGGTGTTGTCGATGCCGTCAGCGTAGTAGTCGGTGAGCGCGTGGTGGAGTGGGCCGCTCTCGCTGGGGCCGGTCTGGGAGAGTACCCAGAGTAGGTCGCGGTGGGTGGCTGAGAGATTGGCAAGTGAAACGGTGTGGCTACGCATTGTGGCCCTCCAGGCTGTTCTCGTCGATGCTGCGTGTCGCAGCGCACGTGCGACAGAGTGGGCCGTCGAAGACAGCGTCGTAGCCGTCGGCCGGGTTGGGACAGCGGTGACAGCCGGGGTTGGTTCTGTTCGATCCGTCGGTCGTCTCGCAGGGCTTAAGCCCCGCAGTTGCCAGTATCAGCATGGTTCTGTGAGTGGACACAGAACCCGTCCTGGCCGGGTGCTACTACACCGCGGCCGGGGTTTCTACACTTTCTCACGAGCCGAGGGTTCGTCACTCGGGTTCCGTACAATAACGGTTAGTCTCTGGTAACATATATTTGACGGTGTGATTCGAAATGTGCTTTGTATAGCCTATAAGTGCTATTCGTCCGTACTATAGACTGTGATATTGGATATGTGCTCTATGAGGCACTCAGGCAAGTGGATGACTTCTCTTGACGATCGGATTTTGGAGTTCCTTCATGAGAATAAGCCGACAACACCTACGAAGATGACCACAGAGGCATCTCTACCTTACTCTAGACAGCATGTTGATCGGAGGTGTAAGAAACTGGACGAAGAGGGTCTCCTCGAAAGCTTAGGTAATGGTGTCTATATGATCTCTGAAGACGGTGAGGCATATCTCAAAGGACATCTGGACACTGAACATTGGAAGTATATTGATGAAGATGGTGAGGACGCGCATGACGATTTAGCTGAAGATACTGGCACAGACAGCTGAACGGTATTTTTCTGAATCTGTGTGGATTACTCTGAGTTGGCAGATCATGCTCGCTCTTATGTAGAA
>NZ_NHNZ01000186.1:0-11676 GCF_002727095.1 Halorubrum sp. C191
TCTACATAAGAGCGAGAGCGATAACACACCACATTTCCAGTGAACACCCCTCGTTACGAGTGAGTTCGCAACTAAAGACAGCGACACGGTGGAAGGCATCGGTCGCCCAGTCACCGAAGTATCCTATTCAGAACCAGACAGTGTCTCGGATGGGACAGCAACGGTATCTGCCAGCTCGACCAAATCATAGACGTGAATCCCGGTTTTGAACCAGAGGATTCGATCGGCTGTCCGTCCGAACTCTTCACTCGCACAATCCAGGCGCTCTGACACGGCCAACACGAAATTGTCGGCCTCCACCTGACGAATCTTCGCGAGCTTTGACTCCAGATACTCGGGCGTCCAGAACCCGACGATCTCGAGAATCGCCCGTCGACCGTCGGAGTGTTCAATCGCAAAGTCGGGGATCATCACTTCGGCACCGAGGTCGAAGATGTCATCCTCACGGACGAGCTCCCATTCCGTATTCGAGCGCTCCCATTTCTGCGCGAGCATTCGTTCGACGTCGCTATCGAACTGATCTCCGGCACTGTAGTGCGAATCGAGGTTCTCAGTGTGGTCGAGTGTGAACGCTTGCGTCTCGCCGGTCGTTTCGTCGACGAGAATCTCGGCGGTCATCTCCCAGCGGTTACAGAGCGGCAACGCTGGCAGGAAGTTCGCCATGCGAATCCCGTACTTTTGTGATTTCGAGAAGAGTGATGCCGGCCCATCCAGCACGGCTTCGTAGCCAGCGGCCTGATCCGTGCTCGCGACACGTTTGCCGTTGACGTCGATCGGATAAATCCGGTGCATCAGGCCGAACAGCTTCACGTAACTGAAGACAGCCCCGAAGTGATCCCAGACGCGAATCCGCATCTCGGTTGCGTCATAAAGTACTGCCTGAGCGAGCGCGAGATTGTACCGCGTCAACAACCAGTCCACGGTGAGATCCGTGTGTTCGTATTCCTCGTCACTGCTTCCGGTCAACGCGGTCGTCGACGTCGACGAGTCGCCATCAGTCGCGTACTGGTCGGCGGTTCGCGTTCCGATTCGAACGAGCCGCTTGTTGTCCTCCAGATCGGCGTACATCCCGCGATAGCACTCCTCGAGTGAGATGCCCAACTCGTCGGCCACCGAACTGTACACCTCTAGTTTCTGTGTGTCCTCGCCGAGCGTTGGCTGACGCACGATCGGATACTGTTTATTGGCTTTCTCGAACAGCCGCTGGCGGATCTCGCGGGGGTCAGCCGAGGCGACGACCTCGAACTCGGACTCGTCTTTCAGGAGCTTCGCGAGCCCCTGGACGATCTTGTAGTCGGTATCCGCGACAGTCAGCTCGTCAATTGCGTCCTCGAGGTCGCCTTTCGGCTCATTGAGGTGGGTCTCGAACAGCTGGATGAGCTCCCGTGCCGTCTTCCGATAGTGCCCATCAGTCGGATCGATGAACAACGGCCTGATTTCCTTATCGGCCGTGCGCGATCGAGCGAGGTTGGCCGTTAGCACTACGCGTTCACCCCTTCACGGCGGCGCTGGGAGACGTACGTCTCTATTGAGTCGTCGGTGATAATCTCGTAGAGCCGTGCCGGCTGACGATCATCAGTGGGCCGCAATATTCGTCCGAGTCGCTGCGCGTACTGGCGTTTCGAGGCGCTCCCCGAGAGGATGATACCGACGTTCGCCGCCGGGACGTCGATGCCCTCGTCGAGGACCTGCGAGGTTACCAACATCGAGTGCTCCCCAGTCCGGAATCGTTCCAGAATCTCGGTTCGTTCGTCGGTTTTCGTCTGGTGGGTGATACAGGGGACGATGAACTCCTGAGAGATGTCGTAGGCGAAGTCGTTGTTAGCGGTGAAGATGATCGCGCGGTCGTCGTGATGGCGCTTGATGAGATTGTCGAGGGTGTCCAGCTTCTTTGTGGCCGTGCGAGCGATCCGCTCGGAGCGTTGCTTGGCGATGAGCGCCCGCCGACCCTGCGGGTCGTAGGAGGTTCGTTTGAGGAATTCTGCGTAGCCGTTGTCTTTCCAGAGGTCGAACTCGTGGCTGTCGACGTAATCACGATAGATCTGGTACTCTTCGTCGTACGTTTCGCGTTCGTCGGGCGTGAGATCGACCGACATGTGAATCGTCTCGTACTCGCTGAGGTACTCACCAGCGAGTTCGTCGACGTTCTCTCGGTAGACGACTGGGCCGAGGAGGTCCTCTAGCAGCTCGTGTTTCCCGTCGGGGCGTTCGTAGGTCGCCGTGAGGCCGAGGCGATACGGTGCGATCGTCATCTCGGGGATCTGCTGGTAGGTCGGGGCAGGCAGGTGATGTTCCTCGTCGACAACGAGTAAACCGAAGCGGTCGCCGTACTCGTTGACGTAACGGTAGGCGCTGTCGTAGGTGGTGACCGTGATCGCGGTGACGTTGTGACTCCCCCCGCCGAGGACGCCGACTGGCTCCGTAAGTTGGTCGCCGAAGGCGTTGGTGAGCGTGGCGTGCCACTGGTTCATCAGATCGATCGTCGGTGTCACGACCAGCGCACTGACGCCGGCGTCGGCAATAGCCTGGAGACCAAGGAACGTCTTCCCGCTGCCCGTGGGGAGCACGACACTCCCTCGTCGATCGTGGTCGATCCAGGCGTCGAGCGCCGCTTGCTGGTAGTCACGCGGTTCGATGTGGAGCGCTGGCGTGAGCTCGAGATCGGGGTATGCCCGCGCGGCGTCTTCGACCGATTGGACGGAGCCATCCTGAAGTGTTGCCTGTTTGTTGCCTTCCGTCCACGACCCAGCCCATTCGAGCAGGGATCGATATCGATAGGCTTGGGCACGGTACTCGTCGACGCGGTCATCCCACTCCGCGTAGAGTACGTTGTCGGGAGCATCGCGGAGCAGGAGCGTCCCCTCGTCGAACTCGATCCGCATTCAGTTATGAAAACGCGGCCGATCGGATTCAATCTGTGGGTCGGCGTACTCTCTCCCTGTCCATGAACAGTGGTGGCGTCGGCTGGATGTCTTCGGCTACCGACTCCGAATCTGATCACCCACCATTCGCCGACAACTCATCTATCGCGTCGTCCATAACGTTGTACAGTCGCTCGGTCTCCGGATACGTATATTCGACGTACTCCCAGACGAACTCCACCATTTCTTCAGTGTCGGGATTCGAGTCCGGGTCGAACCCAAGCACTAACTCCTCTGTCTCCTCATCGACCACACTGATTGCTGACTCAAGGACGGACTCGTCATCCTCTTGCTCCGTCTCGACAACGACGAGAATCTGCTCCCACTGCTCGTTTGTCGGATTCCACCCCACATAATAGTGCGTGTCACGGATAACGATATTGAGATGTGTGACTCGGTCGGTGTGCGTGTCGATGACGAGCGGGCCGACCAGATTGATCGCGTCTCCATCTTCGAGTGTCTCAACTTGGTTCATAGTTAGGCTGCCATCAGGCAACGCCTCAAGCACGACGACTGGGTCTCCCTCGGTTGTGGATGGTTCGGTCATATGATCGCAGGTCTTGCTGTAGACGTGATTGTCGGGACAGATTACAGTTTTGCGGACGAATATCTCCAACGTCCATGTCGACCGAGCGAGAAGTGACGATAGCGATGGTGGTGGAAAACACCTACGTCCCCGGCCTTCGAACGGCTACTGTGATGATCTGCGTGTTTCGTGTCTGGCTCCACCCGAACCCACCGCTGGGATTCGAGCCCGATGATGAAGTCTGGCGCGATATCGAGATCGGCGGTTCGCACACGCTAGCAGAGTTTCACGAGGCGATTTTCGAGGCGTTCGAACGCTGGGACAGCCACGCCTACGAGTTCATCACGCGCAACGAGAGCGGCATCGCGCTCCGGTGCTATGTCCACCCACAGCTCTACGAGGGCGGTCCGAGTTGGCGACCGATGGACGACGCGGAAATCGACCGCTTCATTGAGCAGGCTGTACCCGACGACGCCACCGAAGCGGCCAAAGAGCGGTTTCGCGACCTCCAGTCAAATCCGCCGCCAGAGGGCAACGCCGCCGAGACAACGATCGACGAACTCGATCCGGATACGCTGGGCGCGCTCTCCTATACGTTCGATATGGGCGACAACTGGGAACACTACATCGAACTTCAAGACACGCGGGAGGGATCGCTGGATGGCGACCCGAACGTCGTCGACGAACAGGGCGCGGCTCCGTCCCAGTACCCCGACTTGGACGAACAGTAAGCTATGCCACGCGACATCGCTCCATTGGCGAGCGCACTCGAGGACGCGACGTCCAGCGAACAGAGTGACGTCTACAGTCTGCTTGCCGCGTGGAACCAGTCGATCGAGACTGCACTCGATCGCGGTGGCTGGAGTCGGTTGCAGGAGATCAGAGGTCAGTATCTCGAAGATGTAATCGACTTCGTCGATACCGCCGCGACCGCCGACGGGATCGATTGGGCGTTTCTCGAAGAGTGTATCGATGGGTACCCGCCCGGGGTCGGCGATCACCACTGTTCGTCGATACTCGTCAACGTTGTCGCTCGCTGTGTGATCCGCACGCGAATCAGCGAGGGCGTCGATTCGATTCCGCCGTGGGCTCTCGAGTACCTCGCCGCTGTCACCGTCGAGGACGACGGCGAGTGGGCCTGGGAATCGACCGCCGCGTTCGGGTGGGCAGTCGGTCACCCGGAGATTGCTGTCCTCAATAGGGCCCTCGAACGTGCTGAGAGCGGCGACGAATCGTGGGCGATGGGAATACTCGAACACGCCACGTTCGCCGACCCCGAGGCCGGAATCGACCTTCTCGAACGGCTTCTCAATTCGCCTGACATCGTCGAAGATCTCCTGTTCGTCAGCTGTCTGCACGCGCCGTTCGAACAGGACTTCCCGGACTTTCCACAGTACTGGGAGCCAGACACGGAACTCGACTATCAGGTGGAGATTTCCGACGACCTACACGAGCGACTGCTCGCCATCATCGGTCAGTCGATCGACCCCGACCGTCTGAAACACTTCGACGACTCCTACCGGTTCGATCTGGAACGGGCTGCAGACGAATACGGCCCTGCGAACGACGCATGACGGGGGACGAAACGCGCGTTCGTGAGGAAATCGAGACCACGATTGATCGAGCGGGGTTCGACACGCTGGATCCCGCCGCGGTCCGAGTCGACGTCACTGATTCCTTTCGCCGCAAACTCGGCGAGTGCCGTCGACTCTCCGCTGCTGACCGCGACGCCGAGACCACAGTCGAATACGAGATCCGAATCGCCCGCCGGCTGTTCCAGGATGGTCGCGACGACCGGTGGCGCGATACCGTCCGTCACGAGGCCGCACACGCGTACGTGCTCGAGACGGTCGGTCCGGACGCCCAGCCCCACGGTGACGCGTGGAAGACCGCGGCACGCCGGGCCGGCGCGGATCCGGTCGCTCGCTACGAGGGCGACGACACCGTCGACGCGGACTACGTGCTCGCGTGCCCCAACGGGTGTTTCGAGCGCGGATACGTCCAGCGCTCCAAGCGGATCAAACAGCCCTGGCAGTACACCTGCGACGAGTGTGAAACGCGCCCGGTCAGCTACGACGTCGGCGAGCGGCCAGCCGATCCCGACCCCGGGATCTGTTACGTGGCGAGCATCCCGTGGCGGACACCCGAGGACCGGGATGAGACGGACGACGACAGAAGCACTGCCCGCTATCTGCTGGCCTGTCCGAACGGCTGTACGGCCTGGCCGTACCAGCGGCGCACCAAGCGGATCAAGAATCCCTGGCTGTACGTCTGCCCGGGGTGTGAGGCGACACTCCTCAGCTGTGACGTCGACGACGACCCCACCAAGCTCGAATCGGCGCGGTGTCACGTCGGGAGTATCCCCTGGCAGGAACCGCAAATCGTCCACGCCTGTCCCAACGGCTGTTTCAGCACGGGATACGGACAACACACCGAACAGACCAGACAGCCCAAGCGCTATCGGTGTGAGGAGTGTGGCGCGCGAACCGTCGCTTATCCCGTGGATGAGCAACCCGGTACCCTCAACCCAGGAACGAACTATCTCGACTGACCACCAAGCCACGCTCTCGAATTCCGTGGGGGGAGATCCCCGAACACAAATACGTCTCCCCCTCGCACGTCCAGACGAACACAAACGATGCCACACGAATGCGACGCCTGTGGCGAGACGTTCAACACGTTAAGCCGTCTTCGTCTGCACGATTGTCCGGCCGATGAGCCAGACGATCCGGACCCCTCGTCGTCGTTCGACGCGTTCCTCGATTCGATTTCGGACACGCTCAGCGCCAACATGCAGCAACGGAGTTCCGAGCGCAGGAAGCGGGGACTCGAAGCCGCGAGCGACGCGCTGAAAACCACGCTCGAGGAGGCTGCCCAGGGAGGTGTCGACGCTGCGTTCGGGTTGATCGGCCGGTACGAGCGAGAGCTTCGGGAGTACCACGACAGAGAAGACTACGACACGTATCGCGGGATTCTCTGGGCGTTTTACGAACCAGTTGCAGCGGCTCTCGACGAGAACGCCACCCGCGAGGGGTGGGACTTTCTCGTGGATCTCATCGACGCCTATCCACGTGAAAACACCGTCGAGGAGCCCCTCGTGAGCCCAGTCATCGAGAACGCGGTCGGACGGCACGTCATCCGGACGCGATTGGAGGATGGCGTTGCCGCAATCCCCGCCGAATCGTTGGTGTATCTCGGCTCGTTTTGGGAGTCGATGGGAGACGTCAGCGGGGAGGAATCACTCACCTACGGGTGGGGAATCGGCCACCCCGATCACTCGGCTGTAGACCACCTCCGAGACATCGTCACCGAGGAACTGTTCTGGGTCCACGGCGCCCTCTCGCACACGTTCTACGCCGACCAGCACGCCGCGGCCGACCTGCTCGAAGCATTGCTGACCGACGAGCGAATCGATTACGAGGATCGCTATACGCTGGCGTCAGTCCTCGGGACAGTTGACGACAACTCGCCACCACAAATCCCGCGCTACTGGGACCTTCGCGAGGAAGTTGACTACCACTTCGAGTTCGACGAGGCGGTCAGGTCGCGGCTGCGAGAAACGATCGAAGCCGAGGGGTTCCACCGGCGACTGGGTGGCGACTGGACGTTCAGCGATATGAAGATATAAGCGACATCGAGGAGAAACTCGAAAAAACGCCGCCGGAGGTGCTCCGAGCGTTTCTCGCCCGGGAGTTGGCAGCCGATCCGGATCTCGAACGGCGGTTTCATTCCTTTCTGGACACGTCAGATCTCGACGTTTACGAACTGAGGGACGAAATCGAATCCAAGTACGGGTACCAGTCTACACCGAACTTCACCACCTACGAAGATCGAGCAGAGTCGTACATTGAGAAGGGGCGATACCGCGACGCTACGACCATCTATCGTGCGATGTTCGAAGCGATGCGCGATCACCTCCACGAGTTCGATCCTCATTGGGGTGGGTTTGAACACGACGAAACCTTTCAGGACGCCATCGCGAGCTACGCTACCGCTATCAGCGAGGCGGCTCTCCCGCACGAGGAGAAACGCGAGTACATCGAGTACTGTTTCGACCAGTGGCTCGACGAACACGAGGAAGGTGGCTTCCCACAGCACTTCAGAGAGGCGCTCTGGGAGTTGTGCACGACCGAAGACGACTATCGCTACTGGCAGTCCCTGCTGCGGGATCGAATCGACGAGCGGCTCGATCCCGATCGACTCTACAGTGGCCAGTACGACGAAAACACGGATACGTGGCGACGTGGTGATCTCACTACCCCCGCCAACGAAGAGGAGTTACTCGACGGATTCACCGAAACCGCCTGGATGCGCGGCTACGTCGAACTGCTCGACCGCATCAACGAGCAGACGGAACTCGGAGCCATCCTCAACCGACACTATCCTGCGTCTCGACACCTCTGTCTTCGATACGCCCGACTTCTCGCGGAGGAATGTGAACATGAGGCCGCAATTACCGTCGCGGAGTACGGGACCGAGGCGTTCTCTGGGTCAGATACAATCGGGCTCCGTGAGTTCCTTGTCGATCAGTACGAGGAGACGGACGCCGACGCCTTCCGGGACACGATGGTCGGGTTGTTCGTCGAACGGACGGACTGGCCGTACTACGAGCAGTTGAAGACAGCAACGCCCGACGATGAGTGGGAGTACGTCGTCGACACGATCGTCGACCGACTGGATAGTCGGTGGGACGCCGACACGATAATCAAAATCTACTTGCGAGAAAACCGGATCGATGACGCGTTCGAGACGGTCACGAACGCCCGCGATCTCGATCTGTTCGAAGCCTACATCCACCAACTCGGAAACCACGATCCCGCTGCGTACTTCGATGCGTATCGTCGCAAGATCAAGAAGGCTGCTGCCGACGCGAGTCGTCGCAAGTATTATACTCAGCTTTGAACGTTGAGTATCTAACACTTAATCGACCGAAAATGGCGGCTGAGACGGTGTGAGCATGGAAAAGGGAGTTCAGCCGCAGACGCTCCACTTTCCACTAGAGGTTCAAACGCCCTGAACGCTGCCTTCATTATCCTCTGTGAATCACTCTCCAGTTCGGCCGATACCGTAAACTCCTCGTAGAACGTCTTTTCCTCCGATTTCGGGCCCAATAGTGTCAACACGACAACGTTCAAAGCTGAGTATTATACACAGGTGGCCGAACACCTCCAGACGATACAGACGCTGGGACGTGACCGACGGTTCGAAAATCTAGTTTCGTTCCTTCGAGAGAAGTATTCAAATCGTCCGGCGTTTCTCGACGAGCTGGAGAAAGTTGGGGTCTGAGCCCCGAACCCGTTCTTAGCCGAAGTAGTTCGGGAGAACGCCGTACGTTCTGGCGAGCGTCACGATTTGTTCCTTGAACTCGTCCGACTGCCTCTCGTGCGACTCCTTGAGTTCATCTACCTCGGAAGAGTATGCCTTGCGAATTGCGCTCGCTTCGGCCCGTCCCTCGACTGTCGGCTCCCAGACAACTGTCGTCCCGTAGTCGCCCGGTTCGAGCGGTGGGCCAAGCCGCTCGCGCTCCCCGACACGCTCGATCAGGCCCCGTTCCTCGAGTGATTCGAGTGTCTTCTCGACCCCTGGTTCGAGATCCGCGTCCGCTGCGAAAAACTGCTCGATCGATGGGAGTCCTGGTTCGTCTCCTGACGTGATGAGATCGAGTTCCGTACAGGCTGCGACGAGGTCGTCGGTCGTTTTTTCGACGCCACCGTAATCGTGTTTGTAGCGTCTATCGTGGGTGGTGAGTTGGTCGATGATCGTCCGCTCGATCCACGTCTCGGTTTGCATCGGGTCAAGTGTATCCACGAAGACAAAGAAGCCTATCGCACGAGGTGCCCCCGGGAGTCAAAAGGAGACTGTCCAGTCGCTCTCTGGTCGTTCTTTCAGCACGAGAACTCCCCCAACAGATCCTCCAGCATCGGTCGCAACTTGTACTTCTGATAGTGCTCGTCTCGTAAGTCCTTCACGTAGGCACGCCACTCGTCGAAGTTCCCCGACGCCTGGGCTGCCTTTCCCGCATACTCCAGCCAGTCCACAGCATGGCGATACCGCTGAGACTGTCCTTCTTCGATGATCGGCTCGGCCTGCTCCTTGCAGGCGTCGATCGTCCACTGGGGGTGCTCCTCCCAAACGGTCTCGACGACCGGTTCCACGACCTTGTAATCCGAAAGCCGGTCCGCGATGGCGATGGCCTCGTCGTATCGCTCCGCGTACAGAAAAATCTCGACGTGCTGTCGTGCAGTCCGCTGTCTCGTGTTCCTGTCTGTAAGCGACTCCAGTAGCTCCTCGCGTACGGTCGGCCACTCCTCGCCAGCGGTCTCCTCTGTAGCCTGATAGGCCGCAAGCGTCGGCGAGGCGTCGAACGCGGCGATAGCTGCCTCCAGCGCAATCTCGGATTCACCCATGCTGTTGGCCCGATCGCGGAGCCACTCGGCCAACTCCGCTTGCCCGCTGCTGTCGCCGAGAGTCAATCCGTGCTGGGCGATCTCCAGAGTGGCCTCCGGCCGGTCGTGTTCTCGAAGGCCTTTGGCCAGCGTGAGTGCTTCGTCCGGGGTGTACAGGTTGCGTCGACCGTACTCGATTGCCTCGTCGATCCGTCCCTCCTCGACGAGCATGGTGACGTAGTCGTCGATCAGGTCCGCAGCCTCCGCCAGGTTCAGGTATTCATCGATGCGGCCCTGGCGTTCGAGGACGTTGACGCGGGCCCTGACGAAGTCCTCGGCGTACCAGGGCGGGTCGCCCTCCCAGAGGTCGGCATGAGTAATATCACCGTCCATCGCTCGCTGGACCGGCTCGAAATCCCACCCCCGCTGTGCCGCTTCAAGTGCGACGCTGTACGGTGGCTGGTGGGTATAGCTCCCCATCTCCTGTTCCCACGCCCAGAGGCGATCCTCCCAGTCTGCCCGGTCACCTTCTGAGAGGTCGGCCGTGAGTAGCGCCTCGGCCAGCACTCGGTCGACCTCATCGAAAAACTCGAAGATCGCGTTCGAATCGTCGTACGAGAGAGCGAGCCACTCCTCGCCCATGAGTTCGTCGGCCAGCGGTTCGAGGATATCTAGTGCCGTCTCGCCGTCGCCGGCCTCGAGGGCTGTCCGTGCCTGGTCGAGGAGGTTTCGCAACTTCCCGACGTCAGTTTCGACTGCGTCATACGGGTCGTACGCGTGGGCGCTCCGTCCCTCGGTGGGACGGAGAATGTACTGCACCTGTTGGCGGATCGACTCCCGGTTGATGTCGGGCGTGCGGTCGCGAGCGTCGTTGCCCTCCTCTACTGCGTCCAGCGGTTTGAGCTGGGACTCAACCTGCTCTGCCAGCTCCGGGAGACTCTCGACGAGGTCGACGAGAACGTCACGGAGGTCCTCGGGGTCCGCGTCGGCGACTAGTTCGGAGACTGGCGGTCGCTGGTTGATCCTGTCGGGATCACGGACGTATGTCAGGAGGACACCGACACGGTGCTTGCAAATCCCACCGTGATCATACGGACAGGAACATGCCGTGTCGACGACCCCGGTTTCGTCGAGCTCGATCCGCACCTGGTAGGGCTCGTACTGGCTACCTTCAACCGCCGCTCGGATCGTCTCACCGCGCCGGACGAGCTTGACGACGGCACCCCCGTCGTAGTAGTTCTCTCCCCGGTCGTATGACTGGGGACGTGCCAGATCCCGGACTGCTGCCTCCGTGAGTGTCGGGTCGGGATCAACCATCGCTCGTATGGTATCTACGGGTTGAACCCGTAGTAATTGTGGTGGACGGTTGGGTGGCTGTGTGCCTACGAATCTGGAACCCAGACGCCGTTCACCGGCTGGAAGACGACGTAGGCGTCGACATCCGACGTGTCGGCCGGATGCGCGGTGTGTAGCGTGAGTTGCCCCCTGCTCGTGTGTTCTCGGTTCTGTTCAGTCACCCACTCCTCTGCGTCCGCTTTCGAGCCGAAGGCGAGTCGATCATCCTCATCGAAATTTGCCTCCGCGAGTGGTGTCTCGCGAAAGACCGAGTCTTTGATTTCCACGATGTAGTCGACCATAGCTGTTCGTTCGCGATCGCTCCCCTTCAGAATTCTCCAGACCAGGAAGAAATTATCTCTCCTGTTCCCACACACCAGATATGGGACTGACGCCCGAACATCTCTAGGCCGAACACCTCGATCCGCTCCCGCTCTTTCAGTCCGAGCAAGCTACACTTTGGCACATCGACACCACACATCCGGACATGGTCGCCGACGATCACGTC
>NZ_NHNZ01000130.1:0-7748 GCF_002727095.1 Halorubrum sp. C191
CGCCGACGCCGACCTGCGTCCACCACGTCGCGGAGAACCGCACGCTGTACGGCTCCATCGACCCGGACGCGCGGGCGGGCGACGTGCCCGCGGTCCGCACCGTCGCGTTCCTAACGGGACTCGACGGCGACCCCGTCGACCTCGGGCTCGTCTCCGTCAACGGCGAGGCGGCGTTCGGCTCGGCGCCGTTCCGGCGGGCGGTCCCTGAAGGCTCGCGGCTCGCGGAGAGCCTGCGCGCCGTCGACGACGACCTGATCGAATTCCCCTGAGGCGCGCCGAGCGCCCGGCGTCGCTGACTGACGACTTGCCCGACTAGAGGCCGAGTTCGCGCCCGATGACGACGTGCTGGATCTCGCTGGTCCCCTCGCCGATCTCCATCAGCTTCGCGTCGCGGTAGAAGCGCTGCGGCGCGAAGTCGGTGGTGTAGCCGTAGCCGCCGAGCGTCTGGACCGCCTCCTCGGCGACCTCGCGGGCCGCCTCGCTGGCGTCGAGTTTCGCCAGCGCCGACTCCCGGGTGACCGACTCCCCGGCGTCGTACTTCGTCGCCGCCCGGTGGGTGAGGAGTCGGGCGCGCTCGATCTGCCGGTGCATGTGGACCACCTTGTCGCGGACCGCGTCGAACTTCGATATCGGCTTGCCGAACTGCTCGCGTTCGCCGGAGTACTCCTTGGCGGCCTCGTAGGCCCCCTGCGCAAGCCCGACCGAGAGCGCGGCGATGGAGATGCGCCCGCCGTCGAGCGTCTTCATCGTCTGTGTCCACCCCTCGCCCTCCTCGCCGAGCAGCCGGTCCTCCGGGATCCGCACGTCGTCGAAGCTGATCTCGCAGGTCGGCGAGCTGTTGAGCCCCATCTTGTCCCAGACCGTCGTCACCTCGAACCCGTCGTCGTTCTCGGGGTCGACGATGAACGTCGAGATGCCGTCGTAGCCGGCCTCGGGGTCCGTCACCGCCTTCACGAGGACCGAGTTCGCGACGTTCGCGTTCGTGATGAACTGCTTGGTGCCGTTCAGCACGTACTCGCCCGCCTCGGCGTCGTACTCCGCGGTCGTGTCCATGTCGGAGGCGTCGGAGCCGCTGCCGGGCTCGGTGAGCGCCCACGCGCCGATCTCGCCGCCCTCCGCGAGCGGGCGGAGCCACTCTTCCTTCTGCTTGTGGGTCCCGAACAGCTCGATCGGCTTCGCGCCGAGCGAGGTGTGGGCCGCGTACGAGAGCCCGATCCCGCCCGAGACGCGGCCCAGCTCTTCGGTGACCAGCGCGTACATGAGCTGGTCGCCGCCGAGGCCGCCGTACTCCTCTGAGACCGGGACGCCCATCATGTCCAAGTCCGCGAGCGACTCGAACACCTCGTCGGGGAAGCGGTGTTCGTCCTCGATCTCCTGGGCGATCGGCGCGATCTCCTCCTCGCAGAACTCTCGGACGGTGTCGCGTATCATCCGGTGTTCGGCGGGTACCTCGAAGTCCATGGGCAAGAATTGCGACGCGTGGGCATAAACGATGCGAACGACCGTGATGGACTGTGGCGGGGTCGGCGGTGTCGCCCCGCGCCGACGACTTATCAGGCGCCGCCGCGAGCCGACGACTTATCAGGCGCCGCCGCGTGCCGTCGGTATGGAGTTCCGCGAGCTCGTCCGGGGGCGCGTCGACTGGCCCGACGTCGAGCGCGTCGCGCGCGAGCTGGCGGACCGGTACGACCGCGATACGATCCGGGTCCGGTTTCTCGACGCCGACAACTGGCTGTCGACGCCGATGGTCGTCGACGACGACCTCTTCGTGAAGGTGATCACCCGGCAGAACACGCTCGTCCACGCGCTGTTCACCACCGGGCGGAACCTCGGCGCGGTCTCGTCCGGCACCGAGGGGTTCTTCGAGCGCCACGAGACCCCCTACGAGATGGCGCGTCACGAGCTGGAGGCGACCCGCCGGGTCCGCGAGCTCGGCGTCAACGCGCCGGAGCCGGTCGAGGCGTTCGAGGTCGGCGACCTCGGCGTGCTGGTGTTGGAGTACCTCCCCGAGTTCCGCACGCTGGACGAGCTCGACGCCGACGCCGTCGCCCGGCTCGCGCCAGAGCTGTTCTCGACGCTGCGGACCGTCCACGACGCGGGGCTCGCGCACGGCGACCTCCGGGCCGAGAACGTCCTCGTCGCCGACGGCGACCTCTACGTCATCGACGCGACCCGCGTGAGCGAGGACGGGCGCGAGGCCGCTCGCGCGTACGACCTCGCGAGCGCGCTCGCGGCGCTGGAGCCGATCCTCGGCGCGGCCGACGCGATCGCCGCCGCGCTGACGAGCTACTCGACCGACGAGCTGCTCGCGGCGCGCCGATTCCTCGACTTCGTCGCGATCCGTCCCGACCACGACTTCGACGCCGCGGAGCTGACGGGCGAGCTCGAGAAGCGCACGGCGTGAGACGCCGCGAGAAAGCGGACCGACCGGAGACTCAGCCGCCCAGGTACAGCTGCGAGACCTCTTCGTCGTTCAACAGCTCCTCCGGCGTCCCCTCGAACCGGACGGTCCCCTGGTCGAGGACGTAGCCGCGGTCGGAGATGCCGAGCCCCTTCGTCACGTTCTGCTCGACCATGAGGATCGCCGTGTCCATGTCGTTGACCTCCTTGACGTCCTCGAACACGTCGTCGGCGGTGTTCGGTGCGAGCCCCGCCGACGGCTCGTCGATGAGCAGCACGTCGGGCTCCATCACCAGCGCGCGGGCGAACGCGAGCACCTGACGCTGGCCGCCGGAGAGCGTCTTCGCCTTCGAGCCGCGCTTCTCGTCGATGATCGGGAACCGGTCGTACAGCGTCTCGATGACTTCCTCGAGGCTCCCGTCGCGGGCGACGCCGCCCATCCGGAGGTTCTCGTCGATCGTCAGCGAGCCGAACACGTTGTCGGTCTGGGGGACGTAGCCGATCCCCTCGCGGACGATCTCCTCGGGCGCCATCCCGCCGATGTCGCGGCCGTGGTACTCGACGGTCCCCGTCCACGGCGTCAACATCCCGAACGCGGTCTTGAGCACCGTCGACTTCCCGGCGCCGTTTGGCCCGACGAGACAGACGATCTCGCCCGGGTCGAGCCGGACCGAGCAGTCGTCGAGCACCTGCACCTCGCCGTACCCGCTGTCGACGCCCGACAGCGAGAGCACGGGGTCGGTTCCGCCGTGAGGCCCGTCCGCGGCCCCGGTCGTGTCGTCTGTCATACCGTCGCTCATCTTCCGCCTCCGAGGTACGCGTCGATGACGCGGTCGTCGTTCCGGACCCCCTCCGGCGTCCCCTCCGTCAGGACGTGTCCCTGATCCAAGACGACGATCGGGTCCGCCAGGTCCATCACGAACTCCATGTCGTGTTCGATGAGCAGGAACGTAGTTCCCTGCTCGTTGAGCCGCCGGATTTGGCCTTTGAGCTTCTTTGCCAGCGTCGGGTTCACCCCCGCCACAGGCTCGTCGAGCAGCAGCACCTCCGGCTCGGCGAGCATCGCCCGCGCGAGCTCGACGAGCTTCATCTGGCCGCCGGAGATGTCGGTGGCGGGCTGGGTCGCGAGGTGGTCGATCTCGAAGTCCTCCAGTATCCGCTCCGCCTCGGCGAGGTTCGCCGACTCGCTCTCCGCGACCGTCCCCGGCGAGGTGAAAAGCGTGAGGAACGACTCGCCGGGCTGTTTCCGCGGACCGACCAGCATCGCCTCGCGGACCGTCATCCCCTCCAGCTTCCGGGGCGTCTGGAACGTCCGGATGAGCCCGTGTTCCGCGACTTGGTACGGCTCCATGCCGGTCACGTCGGTCCCGTTCACCTCCACGGTCCCGCCGTCCGGCTCGTAGAAGCCGGAGATGAGGTTGAAAAGCGTCGACTTCCCGGCGCCGTTCGGGCCGATGAGCCCGGTGATGGTTCCGCGCTCCACCGCGAACGTCGCGTGGTCGGTCGCCGCGAGCCCGCCGAACGACTTCTGGAGGTCGTCGACGCGGAGGACCGCGTCCTCCTTCGGAAGCGCGCCCTCACTCATCGTCATCACCTCCCTTCCGCTCGCGGACGCCGCTGTCCGGCGTCTCGGGCGTTCCGCCACCGCCGACCGCGCTCGGCCAGATCAGCTCCCGCTGCGGCGGGAGGACCCCCTGCGGCCGGTAGCGCATGACGGCGACGATGACGACGCCGATCAACAGCAGTCGCAACGGCGCGGGGTCGATCGGGAGCGCCACGTCGTTCAGGAAGCGCGTCCCCTCGCGGATCGTGACGATGACGATCCCGCCGAACAGCGCTCCACGGTTGGAGCCGCTGCCGCCCAAGATCACCGCGACCCACGCGTAGAACGTCGTGATCGGGTCCAAGTCGCCCGGCCCGACGTAGAGGTTCAGATGCGCGTAGAAGACGCCCGCAAGCGCCATTATCAGGCTCCCGAGGACGAACGACTGCATCTTGAACGAGTAGGTGTTCTTGCCCAGCGCCCGCGCGAGGTCCTCGTCGGAGCGGATCGTGCGCAGCACGCGCCCCCACGGCGATCGGTGTGCGCGCCGGAGGACGAAGTACGCCGCGCCCGCGAACGCGAGCACCAACAGGACGTTCAGCGACGCCTGCCAGAACGCCGTCTCCAGGATCACCGGCGACCCGGGGATCACCTCCAGCCGGAGCCCCGGCATCGCTTCCGGGAACGTCGAGAGCACCGGCCACCCGTCGAAGAAGCCCGGGATGCCGCGCAGCCCCGCGCTCCCGTTCGTCAGCCAGCGCTCGTTTAACACGATCAGCCGCACGACCTCCGCGAGCCCGAGCGACGCGATGGCGAGGTAGTCGGCCCGGAGCCTGAGCGTCGGGATGCCGATGAGCAGCGCGAGCGCGAGCGCGACGACGAGCGCGACGGCGAGCCCGACGAGCGGACTGAATCCGCCGGCGATCGGCGAGCCGCTCGCGGTCATCAGCGCGGTGCCGTACGCGCCGATGCCGAAGAACGCGGCGACGCTGAAGTTGATCAGTCCCGTGAACCCCCACTGGGCGTTCAGCCCGAAGGACAACAGCGCGTACATCCCCGCCAGTCCGACGAGGAACAGGAAGTACGTCGGACCGAGCGCGCCGGTGAGCATCGCGACGAAGAGGAACAGTACGAACGCGACGCTGACGCCGAGCACCCACCCCTCCGGGCGGGAGAGGTCTGCGAACGCCGCTTTCGGGTCGTCGAGGAGGCTCACGTCGCGCCCTCCCCGGCGATCCCGTTGGGCCGGACCAACAGCACGACGACCATGATCACGAACGCGATCGCGTTCGCGTACTCGATAGTGATCATGTTCTCGATCACGGTCGCGAGCCAGTTCGGACGGATCGGTAGCGCCTCGACCACGTTGGAGAAGAACGGCGTTAGCTGGTTTATCATGCCGATGAGGAACCCGCCCGCCATCGCGCCGTAGACGGAGCCTATCCCGCCGAGGATCACCGCCGCGAAGATCACCAACAAGAGGTTAAAGCCCATCCGGGGCGCGAGCTGATTGAACAGTCCGAGGAACACGCCGCCCGCGCCGGCGAGCCCGGCGCCGATGACCCACGTCCACAGCTTGACCCGCTTCGTCCGGATACCGCTAACCCGCGCGAGGTCGGGGTTGTCCGCCATCGCGCGCATCTTCCGACCGAGGTCGGTGTACTGGAGCAGGACGTGGAGCCCGACGACGAGCGCCACCGCCGATCCGAATATCGCGACGTCGTGGAGCGTTATCCGGACGCCGTACGGCACCAGCGCCTCGATCGGCCGCAGCGGCCGGACGTCGAACCGGGTGAAGTCGGAGCCGAACCGGATCTGGATCACCGCGCGGTAGATGAACGCGATCCCGATCGACGTGATCAGCAGGCCGATCGAGTCGACGTCGAGCGGCTCGTAGATGAGCTTCTCGGTGGCGACCGCCACGACCGCGGCGACTGCGATCCCGACGACCAAGGCTAGGAAGAAGCCGTACGGGAGCCCCAACACCGCGCCGCCGAGCCCGCCGACGGCGCCGAAGGTCACGAGCGCCGAGTACGCACCGATCGTCATCGTGTCGCCGTGCGCGAAGTTCGCGAAGTCCGCGATGCTGTACACCAGCGACAGCCCGATGCTGCCGAGGACGATGATGCTGCTGAACACCAATCCGTTAGCCAGGTATCCGAGGACGGTCATCGGTCGGGATTAGCCTTCGATGAAGTCGATGCCTTCGTACGCGTGGTCCTGGACCTCCAGGACCTGAAGAAAGCCGATCGGGTCCCCGTTCTCGTCGAAGTCGATGGGGCCGCTGACCCCCTGATAGTCGACGTCGTCCGGTCCGCCGCCGTCCGCGAGGATCCCGCTCGCGGCCTCGAACGAAGTCACCGTCTCGCCCTCCGGCCCGGAGACGCGCCGGACGGTGTCCTGGAGCGCCGCCCCCGTGAACTCGTCCGCGGCCTGGATCGCCAAGGCGGCGTTGATCACGCAGTCGTACGCGTACGCCGCCCACGAGGTCGGCTGCCGGCCGTACTCCGACTCGAAGGTGTCCGCGAACGACTGGTAGTTCTCCTCCTCGACGGGCGCGGACGGAACGACGATCTTCATCCCCTCGATGCTCCCCTCCGGGGTGTTCTCGAGCACGTTGTCGCCGGAGACGGAGTCGGCGCCGTAGAACTGCGCCTCGTACCCCGAGGAGAACACCTCGTTGACCATCGTCGCGAACTCGGCCTGGTAGGTGATGAACAGCCACGCGTCGGCGCCGGAGCTGTTCATCTCCGAGATGACGCTGGAGTACGACTGCTGGTCCTGATCGTGCGGCGTGTTGTAGACGACCTCGCCCTCGTACGCGTCGACGAACGCGTCCGTGAGGCTCTGGCCGTAGTCGTTGTTGACGTAGGTGATCGCAACCTCGTCGTAGCCGTCGTCGCTGATGAGGTTCGAGAGCGCGAGCGACTGGCTCCGCCCCGACGGCGACATCCGGAGCAGTCCCGGGAACTCGGTGAGGTTGAGCCCGGTGGAGTTCTGGCTCAGCTGAACGACGTCCGTTCCTTCGATGACGCTCTCGTAGATGGCCAGCGAGACGCCGGAGCCGACCGCGCCGATCAGGAACGGCACGCCGTCCTGATTGACGAGCTTCTGGGCGGCAGCGATCCCGCCCTGGTTCTCGCTCTCGGAGTCCTCGACGACGATGTCGAGGTCTCGCCCGTTAATGCCGACCTCGTTGACCATCGAGAGGGCGAGGTCGACGCCGCGCTGGTTCCGCTCGCCGAACGCCGACAGCGACCCGGTCTGGGAGTCGACCATCCCGATCTCGTAGGCCTCGGTCGAGTCGCCGCCGTCGCCGCCGTCACTGCCGTCGCTGCCGTCACTGCCGTCGCTGCCGTCACTGCCGTCGTCAGTCGTGCTGAGACAGCCCGACAGTCCGACGAGTCCCGCACCGCCGGTCAGTTTCAGCAGCGTCCGCCGATCCGTCATGCCCGTGGTATTCCGTGACATATGTTTCCGATAGTCCCGAGCACATTCGGCTACCTTAACCCCGACCCGTCCATGGTCGGTGAGCGCGCGGCAGATCGATGAATCGGCTGGTAGTGGGACTGAAAGAATTTTATACAGGAATATGTCTTCGGAACAATTGGTCGGGTGCCATTATATACCGCTCCGGATCCGCAGTGATCGCATGATCCCGCCCATCGCGAGCAACTTTGTCGCCGGGGAGACGCCGGAGGCGGCGCTCGCTCACGTCGAGGGGCTCAACAACCGCGGCGTGGCCGGCATCCTGAACCTGCTCGGCGAACACTACGAGGAACGGCCCCCCGCCGACGCCGACGCC
>NZ_NHNZ01000085.1:0-1393 GCF_002727095.1 Halorubrum sp. C191
CGCTAAACTACAACGGATGGTGATCCGCGAGTCAGGCGACTCGCGGATCGAAGGGAGTATTTCGAAACGTGGATCAGGGCGTGTACGATGGCTGCTCGTCCAAGCAGCAAACACCGCAGTTCATACGAGTAACGACGAGTATCTCAGTCGGTTTTACGACCGGTTAGCAAGCCGGAAGAACTCACAGAAAGCGATCGTGGCAGCAGCTCGGAAGATGCTGGTATCGATCTACCACATGCTTGATCGGGGAGAAGCGTACGATCCACCGGGTGTAACCGCATAGACGAGGGATCTGAGGGCCGCCGGTCCGGCGGCCCTCAGTGGCCGGCCGAGGCCCTCCGTGAGCGTCAGCTATCGCCAGACAGCGACCGCACCGCAGACACGTTCCGACCGCCTACCGGCTGTGAAAACAACAGATCCCTAGACGGCGTAATCATTTTGTCGCTAGACGTGGTTTGCCCGGGTAGCAGCGTTTCCATAGGTGAAATCCTCGACAGATAACATATACTCGCCCGGTCTCGCTCGGTACAGAGTAGAAATATGTCGACTGAGCTGTCTTCGATTATTCGGCGAGTAGACTGTTCTACCTGTGTATCTGGTCTATCCCGGAGTCGAGGCTGCCCCAGATAAGGAGATGGACAGCGAGCCACTGTCCAGCCGGCGGAACGAAGTACGTTCAGATACGATTTATCAGGGGGTGAGTGTCATGGTAGCCAGGCTGGACCGAGTTGTGCGGCTGTACGGTCGATACGGACCGTCACGGTTGCCGCTCGGAGACCGACAAGACGTGGGGGCTGGCTACAGTATGGCGGCCGGTGTCCTCGCCGGTGGAATCGTGTTTGCTCCGGTGAGTACGCTGGTTTCGGGTACGGCGGCTTCCGCAGGGGAGGTTCTGTCTGCGATCCCGGTGTACCTCGCCACGGGATTCGTGGTCGGGGCGCTCACGTGGCGCTTCCTGTCGTCAAGTGTCCCGTACTACAGGGCCGTCGCAGCGCTGGTCACGGTCATCGGGAACTACCTCGCCGGGACTGCCGTGTGGTTGCTACTGGCTCCGGTGTACGGCTACGAGGTTTTGAACCCGTACGTGGGGGCCGACCCGCTGACCTCGCTCACCGAGTTCCTCGGAGCGTTCTTCGAGCTGTACCCCCTTACCGTCTTGACAGTGGTCGTGTGGACGATCTGGATAGCCGTCCCACTCAGCCTGATTTTCAGCTACGTCCACGAGCGCAGCCGTAGCGGAGAATAGCCGATACGTTCGCACTCTTCAGCGATCGGCTGTTTCAGGCGAAAACGTATCTGAAGAACAGTGTTTCAACACCTATGAAAGCCTGCTAGCTCAACAAACCACGTCTGCGATACTATATTTTTCGTCAGGATCGATGCCGAGCTTGGT